>JADFNY010000104.1 GCA_022563115.1 Acidobacteriota bacterium
TTCGATCAGCCTCAGCCGGATTGGGGCGCGGTGGCCTCCTGGAACCCCGAGATCGAGTCGGCGGCCGTCACCCCTACCACGGACGCCCTCCGCGTCACGCTCACCGAGGGCACTCGAAATCTGGGTGGCTTCCCGCGCGGCGGGCTGGTTGTCGAGGTTCCTGATCTCCAAATGCGGGACTGGGGTTTCATCGAGGTGCGCGCCCGGACCACCGATCCGGTCCAATACATCGGTGCCGCGTTCAACCTACGCCAGGGGTCGGGCACGGTCTCGGAACAGCCCTACCCGTTCGAGTTCAATTCGCCCAGCGTTGCAGTGATTGCCGACGGCGAGGTCCACGCGTACCTACTGCGCGCGGATGTCCCCGCCAGACAGCGGGGCTGGGATGGAGTGTGGCGCGAGCTGGGTCTCTGGATTGGCTCAACCGAACCCGTCAGCATCGATATTTTGTCGATCCGGATCGTCTCGAAGGAAGACCCCTTTTCGGACGCGGCGGTAGGCATACGCTCCGTCGACATGCAGGAGCCCCCCGCCCTCTACATTCGCGCTCCCGGTCGCATCGACTTCAACGTCGAGGTGCCGGACGAGGGACGGTTGGATCTGGCCCTCGGCGTGTTGCGCAACGACGCGCCGGTTACCTTCGGCGTCTTGGTAACTTCCGAGGATGGCCGCACCGAGCGGCTGCTCGACGAGGTGTGGGCGGACCGTGCGGAGTGGGCGACGCGGTCGGTCGATCTGGCCGCGTTCGCCGGCGAATCGGTCGTCCTCACACTGGAGGCCGAGTCGGATCGCGAGGGGACGGTCGCGCTCTGGAGGAACCCGATCCTGTACACGTCCGTTAGACTCTCGGCCACAATCGTCGACGCAGCGACCGGGAACCCCACTCCGGTCCGGGTCCAGCTCACCGATGCCAGCGGTGCGCTCGCGCCGATCCCTGAAGCCGCGATCGGGATCATGCACGGCCCCAACGACGTCGCAAGCGGGTTCGACGCCGTATACGGCGACTTTTTCTATATCGAGGGCAGCTTCGAACTGGAGCTGCAGCCCGGCACCTATCACCTCGAGGTTTCCAAGGGTTACGAGTACCTGGTGCAGGAGCTGGAGCTGGAGCTGGCGCCGGGGGTGGACCGGTCGGAGACGATCCGGCTCGAGCGCTGGGTCGACATGCCGGAGCGGGGGTGGTTCTCGGCGGACGATCACATCCACCTGAGGCGATCGCCCCGAGAGGACCCGCTGATCCTGAAGTGGATCGCGGCCGAGGACATCCACGTCGGCGCGCTCCTGCAGATGGGCGACTTCTGGGCCACCTACTTCGCCCAATACGCATGGGGTGAGGACGGTGCCTACCAGGTGGAGGATTACATGCTCTCCTCGGGCCAGGAAGAGCCGAGGACCCACGAGATCGGGCACACCATCTCCCTGGCGGCAGACGATTTCGTGCGCTTCGCGGGGCAGTACTACTACTATGACCGGGTCTTCGACACCGTCCACGAGCTCGGTGGCCTGACCGGTTACGCCCACAAGGGGGTGGGGTTCTTCGGCTACCGCGGGCTGACGCTGGACGTCCTGAGGGACAAGGTCGACTTCCTCGAGATCCTGCAGTTCGGGCAAATGGTGCTCGATCACTACTACCACTTCCTCGATCTCGGCTACAAGCTCACGGCAATGGCCGGATCCGACTTCCCCTTCGGTGGGGTCATCGGTGACGCTCGTTTCTACACCTATCTCGAGGACGGGCTGTCCTTCGAGGCATGGCGGGAGAGCCTGCACGCGGGCCACACCTTCGTGAGCAACGGCCCGGTGATCGAGCTGAGGGTCAACGGGGCGATTCCCGGCGATCAACTCGACCTGATCGCGGGCTCGACGCTACACGTCACCGCGGAGGCACTCGGCCATGCGGTACAGGTGCCGCTCTCCGCGCTCGAGATCGTCGCCCACGGCGAGGTGATCGCGTCCGCGAGCCCCGATCAGCCAGGTCAATCGACGGACACACTCACGGTCGAGCTCGACCTGGAGCTGGACCACGGCGTCTGGATCGCGGCGCGCGTCCGGGGGGGCGAAGGCCAGGTGGCGCACACGACACCCGTGTACGTGACCACGGATGGCTCGAGCTTCCACAACCCCGACACTGCGCTCGGCTACCTGGCGCTGAACGAGCGGTACCTCGATGAGCTCGCGGTGGTGATCGCGCAGCCGCACGAATCGCTCAATCAACTGGCCTGGAGATACCGAGCGGGGCTCGAGGACCGTATCGCCGAGACCCGCGAGGTAATCGCGAAGCTCAGGAGGGAGTTCGGAGCGGGTAGATGAGGCAACAGGCCGTACTTGTCGCTTTCGCGAATCCAGCCGGTGAGCACCTGAGGAGCGCCGCGATTGAGATCCGCTGGGAAAAAAGAGCGCTGCAGGAGCTCCGTTCTCTGCCTGAGAATGACCGGGTGAGGGTCTTCACGGCGGTCGACGGTTTAAGAGCTGACCCCATCACCGGCCGCCCGCTGGCGGCGGAGTGGAAAGGGTTGCGCCGCCGCCGCGTCGGCTCCTAGCGAAAGATCTACGCTTTCGACGGGTCGTCGCTGAGGATCGCTGTCGTTCGCGTGCGGCATCGACGGGACGTGTACCGCTGAGGCCGGATCTTCCGCCGGCTGTTGATCACGAACGGCGCCTCCACGTAGGCTTGCGGCGCCATCCCCCTGGTAGGAGCCGCCAGCTTGGTCGGCAAGAGGCCCGTACCAGATCAACGGGCGGCTCGGTGCGGGCGGTATGGGAAGAAACGACAAGGAGGAGGTATCGGATGTTGCACATCCCGAAGGGTAGCTTCGCAGATGTCGCGCTGAGCCTGCTGCGGGTGGTCAGCGGCTCTCTATTCATGCAGCACGGGGCCCAGAAGCTATTCGGCGTTCTCGGCAGAGAGGAAGCGGTGGAGGTAGTTTCGCTGATCGGCCTCGCGGGTGTGCTGGAGTTGTTTGGCGGCCTGGCGATCGTGCTCGGACTCTACACCCGCCCGGTGGCCTTCATCCTCTCGGGGGAGATGGCGGCTGCCTACTTCATGGCGCACTTTTCGCGAGCTTTCTGGCCCATCATGAATCGGGGAGAGTTGCCCATCCTGTACTGTTTCCTGTTCCTGTTCTTCTTTGCGGTAGGCGGTGGCAGTTACAGTTTGGACGGTTTGGTCCGCAAGAAAGCCGCGGGCTAAACCAAGCCGCCCGACCGCTGTGGTCGAAGCGGGCCAGCCGTTCGGGATCAGAGGCGTACTCAGCGCCCGAGCGCGAGACGGGAAGCCGCGCGCAACGAACCCATCGTCGAGACGCACAGTGACCCCATACCCGAAAACAGGACCAGGTTGATGTTGAGGACATCGGTGTACCGTAGTCCACGTCGGGGCGCCATCGGCCGACAATCCCGGGCGCTCGCACCCGCAGGCCACCGAAGGGATTCCCGAATGCGACGAGCGATCAGACTCACGCTCGTATCTCTCCTCTCGACCGCCTTTGCGGCGGGGGCGGCGTGCGGCTGCTCCAACAATCCACTCTGCGAGTCGTAAACATATCCAGCCATGGCCAGGCTTGACCAGTTCGAGAGCGTTTTCCGGGCCGCCGACAAGCCCGTCTACGCCTACAAGCACGTCGAGATCGCCAAGATCCTGGTGGTCACCGATCTTCCCGGTCCGGAAGTCGCTGAATTCCGCTCGCGTCTGCAAAGTTTCTTGAGTGTGCTCAGCGACGACACGGGCGCAGGCCCGCACTGGGTCGATCTCGGGGTTGAGGCCTTTCGGTCGATCGAGGAGCTACTGGAGCTCGTCGAGTCGGAGGGGCCCGACCTCGTCTGTACCTACCGGAACCTTTTCACCAGGGCATGGGCGCGACCGCACAGCCTCGGCGACTACGTCGACGTCCTCACCCAGATTGCTTCGTGCCCGATTCTCGTGGCCCCCCACCCCAAGGCCGGCCGCGAGTTCGACCATGCGATGAAAAACACCGACAGGGTCATGGCGATCACCGACCACTTGACCGGCGATGACCGGTTGGTGAACTACGCGGTACGCTTTACGTTGCCCGGCGGCACACTTTTCCTCTCGCACGTCGAAGACGAGGCGCAGTTCGAGCGCTACATCGCCACGATCTCGAAGATTCCTAGCATCGATACGGACGACGCCAAGGGGGTGATCCTCGAGCAACTCCTCAAGGAGCCGCGGGACTACGTGGGCTCCTGCCGCGACATCCTTGCCGCACAGGAGATCTCCATCGACACCCGGGGCATCGTCATGCTCGGCCACCACCTGAGGGAGTACAAGCGGTTGATCGTGGAGCATGAGGTCGACCTCCTCGTGCTCAACACCAAGGACGAGGACCAGCTCGCGATGCACGGCCTGGCGTATCCGTTGGCCGTTGAGTTGCGAGAGATCCCGCTCCTGATGCTCTGATGGTTGCCATCGGCACGCTACAGGAGGCTGCGTCGGCGGTCCCGCTTGCGGTGACCCTTCTGTTCTTCGGCCTGCTGGTCCTCCTGGTCACGTTGTTGGCCCTCGAAGAGCAGCTGCGCGCAAAGAAGTCGGTGATTGCCGGCGTGTTTGCGATCGGTTGCCTGCTTCTGGGTGAAGCTCTGGAGATCCTGCCGCCCGGCACCGTCACCATCGGGGGCGAATCAATCGATCTGCCCGTGTACATTCCGGCTATCGACTGGAACGTCTTGGCGATCATCATGGGCTCCAGCCTGTTCGTCGACATTATCTCCAAGTCGGGTCTGTTTACGTGGATCGCGATTGTCTTGACAAAGAAGTCGCGCGGCGATCCGGTGGCCCTGCTCGTGTACTACGGCGTGATGACGGTGGTTTTTTCCGCTGTGCTCAACAACGTCACGGCGATGATCATCGTCGGCTCGTTGACGGTCGTGTCGCTCAAGCGGCTGGGGCGTGACGACTTGCTCCTGGGGTTCCTCCTCATCGAAGGATTCCTGACCAACGTCGGCGGGCTGCTGACGCTGATCAGCTCGGTGCCCAACATCATCGTCGGTACCGCCGCCGACATCAGCTTCCTGACCTTCTTTCTGAAGGCGGGCCCCTACGTTCTCGTCGCCATGATCGCCAGCCTATGGCTCGGCGGAAGGTTGTTCGGCATCGAGCGTTTGACAACCGACGAAGAGCGCGACACGGCCCGCAACCTTGTAGACGGGTTTGACGAAAATGACAGCATCGAGAGCAGCTGGGCCTTCTGGCTGGGAGCCGTCATGCTCGTGCTCTTCATCGTCGCCATCGCGACGGCCTCAGTGACGCCCTATATACGGGAACTGGGCATGGGCTACGTCGCCATGGGATTCGGAATCATCATGCTGGTTCGGTACAAGTCCGTGGCCGACAAATTCTATCAAGCCATCGACTGGGACCTTCTCGGCTTTTTCGCCGGCTTGTTCGTGGTGCTCAACGTCATGGAGCACGCCGCAGTTCTCGAGCTTGCCGGCGGCGGCCTCGCCCGGATTGTGGCGCTGGGCGAAACCGTCGGCAGCGCGCTGCTGCTGGTCACCGCGGCCCTGGCCAGCTCGGTGACCGACAACATTCCGATAGCTGCGATGCTGGCGAAGATCCTGTCGGGTCACCCCGAGATCGGCGGGGATCCTGCCTCGCCCTTCTGGTGGGCGGTCATCTTCGGTGCCAACCTCGGCGGCAACCTCACGCCGATCGGCTCGGCCTCGACGCTGGTCGCCATCACCATCATCCATAAGCACGGTCTAGCCATCTCGTTCGGTGGCTTCGTGAAGAAGGCTCTGCCGTTTGCAGCCCTTCAGATCGTGTTGGCCACGGTGTACATGCTCGCCGTACTGCGGTGAGACGGTATTGTCGAGTTAACCCTCCGATTGGCACAGTTCGCCGAGGAGCAGCGACCCGCAGCGCGACCGTCGAGACCGGCTTACGCGGCCCCCGGCCCCTTCTCGATCCGCTCTGTCGAGTCTCCGAGGTCACCGCCGAACTCGGTCGGATCAACGCGCTGCACCGAGGGAACCACATCGAAGTCACGGTCGGCGGACAGCACGCGGCGCACACCCGCAGCTTCCATGGTGGCAACGTGGATCGCGCCACGTGGCGTGAGGCCGGCGTGGGTGCGAAGAATATCGAGAGCCCGCGCCGTGTCCTTCTCGGTGATCGGCACGACCTCGTCACACAGGTCGACGGCGGAGCGGTACACGGCGGCCGCGGCGTCCGGCCTCTGGATGGCGAAGTACCGATGCAGGATCTCCTGCAGGACCTCAGCGTCGGTAACCAGGGAAACCCGCATATCCACCGCCCGTTGCAGCGCCTGACGACACGGGTCGCGCAGCGGATGCGGCGCCCCCGCGGCGTACATCAAAATGTTGGTGTCCAGAAAGTACGCGTCGCCGCTCGCTTGCACCGACTCACCCATTCCGGTCGTGGTCGGCCGTCCTCACGTCTTCCGAGATCTGGCCGCCGGCCGCCTTGCGACCGCCGTACTCCGCCTCCCAGTCAGCATAGTCTGGGACGTATGCCGCTGGCCGGATCTTCCGCCGGCCGTTGATCATGCCTTCCAGGCTAAGTCGACCTCAGCTCCTTCTTGATCCGCTCGGCAAGAAAGATCTTTAACAGCGACTGGTACGGAGCGTCCCGCTTGTTGGCGAGCAGCTTCAGCTCGTTGAGCATCGACTCCGGCAGCCGCAGCGAGATCGTCTTGGTGGACGGCTTCAAGTTGGCGAGGGCGACGCGCTCGGCCTTGTTCGAATACCACGTAGTCGACCGAGCTTTGCCAACGCCTGAAAAAGGGATTGATCGGACCTTGCCGGAAAGATAGCTTCAGCTTTCCCTTCCAATCGTCAATCCTAGAGCGTGCTCCGATTTGATCAGAAAACCTTTTGCCGCGGCTTGCCGTCAAGCTCGAACTACTCAGCAACGAACGCACCCTCGAAGCTCTGCGCAGCTACCGATCGAACGGTGGCAGTGAGGACTTCGGTACGTTCCTCGTCGGCGGAGACTTCGTCCCGGAGGATCGCTTGACGGAGCTTCTGCGCGCCCAGGCGGATTTCGAGAGTAGCGACGAACCCGGGGCCAGGCCGGCCTCGGCGACGAGGCTCGACTGCCGTCCCAGAGTCGCACTCGAGGATCTTCTGCGTCAGGCCTGCGCTCTCGGCGTGAGCGATGTTCATCTGCACAGCGGTGCGCCCATGAAGGTCCGGATCCACGGTCTGCTGCACGACGCCACAGAGATCATCGACGCGGCCACGGCAGAGCGTATGCTGTACGGCCTGCTGGCCGATGAGCAGCGCGCACTCCTCCAGAAAGACCTGCAGCTCGACTTCGGCTTTGAGATTCCCGACGTCGGTCGATTCCGCGCCAACGCCTACCACCAGCAGCGTGGAGTCGACGCCGTCTTCCGGGCTATCCCCGCCGAGGTGCCGACCCTCGAGGATCTCGGGCTGCCGGGGTCTCTCGGAGAGCTGGCAGACCTCCACCAAGGCATCGTGCTGTTCACCGGGCCGGCAGGCTGTGGCAAATCCTCGACGATGGCGGCGATCGTACGAGTGGCCAACGAGCGTCGCCGGGACCACATCCTGATGATCGAGGACCCGATCGAGTTCCAGCACGCGTCGCGAGGATGTGTCGTCAACCAGCGGCAAGTCGGCCCACACACCGGGTCCTTCGCACGGGCCCTGCGGGCGGCGCTTCGCGAAGACCCGGACGTGATCGTGATCGGCGAGCTGCGCGATCTCGAGACGATCTCGCTGGCGCTGACCGCAGCCGAGACCGGACACCTCGTGCTGGCCACACTGCACACGAGCGGCGCTGTCCGTACTCTCAACCGCATCCTCGGAGTGTTCCCCCCCGATCAACAGGCGCAGATTCGTACGATGTTCTCCGAGTCGTTGCGGGCGGTCATCTCGCAACGCCTGGTGCTCAGAGCCGACGGCAGCGGTCGGGTGCCGGCGATCGAGATTCTGCCCAACACCAAGGCGGTCGCAAACCTGATCCGCGACAACAAGACCTACCAGATCATCTCGTTGATGCAGACCGGGGGTACACAGGGGATGCGGCTGCTGGACAACTCGCTGGCCGAACTACTGAAGGCCCGGGTCATTACCAAGGAAGAGGCCTGCCTGCACGCGGAAAATACAAAGTTCGCGTGAGCTGAGCGTTCCGTCTGGCATGGCCGCTCCGCCTGGCCACCCCATCGAACCGGGCTTATCGTAGAGGAAGAAACTGGTTTGGCGAGATTGCACGAGTTGTTCCGTCATCTGAAGGATCACGATGGGTCGGACCTGCACCGCGGGGCGACGCAGCCGCCGCGGATCAGGGTCCACGGTGAGCTCGAAGTCGTGGAGCACTGGGCAGCCCTTTCGTCCGATGAGCTCGAGGCGATGCAGCGGGAGATTGTTACCGAGGAACAGTGGCAGGAATACGAGTCTTCCGGAGATCTAGATTTCGCCTATGGGCTCGAGGGTGTGGCGCGGTTCCGCGCCAACTACCTGCGCCAAGAGAACGGCGCAGGGGCGGTGTTTCGCATCATTCCCGAACGGATTCTGACCGTCGAGGAGCTCGGCCTGCCCGACGCTGTCCGCAAGCTCGCAGACCTGCGGCGGGGATTGGTGCTCGTGACCGGTCCCACGGGTTCGGGTAAATCGACCACCCTGGCGGCAATCATCGATCGCATCAACAACACCTATTCGAAGCACATCGTCACGATCGAGGATCCGGTGGAGTTCGTCCACCCGAACAAGAAGTGCGTCATTTCTCAGCGCGAGGTCGGCACCGATACCACGAGCTTCGCCGCGGCGCTGCGAGTCGCCATCCGACAGGACGCCGACGTCGTGCTGGTCGGCGAGATGCGTGATCTCGAGACGATCTCGCTCGCGATCACCGCCGCCGAGATGGGCATGCTGGTGTTCGGCACCCTGCACACCAACAGCGCCGCGAAGACCGTCGACCGTTTAATCGATGCCTTCCCGGCGAACCAACAGAATCAGATCCGCACGACGCTGGCGGAGTCGGTCGTGGCGATCGTCTCGCAGCTCTTGCTGCGTACCGCGGACGGCGACGGCCGCTGCGCTGCCCACGAGATCTTGCTGAAAACCAGCGCCCTGCCCAACATTATCCGGGAGGGCAACACGCCGATGCTCACATCCATCATCCAGGGCGGCCGATCCTTCGGCATGCAGACGATGGATGATTCGCTCTTCGAGCTGGTCGAATCGGGCCGCGTAACCGCGAAAGCCGCCATGTCGAAGGCTACCGAGAAGTCACACTTCGAGACCCTGGCTAAGAAGGAAGAGCGAGTCGCAGCCCGGGCACAGGCCCTAGAGTTACTGGAACAGCGCAACTACAAAGAAGCGCTAGATCTATTGAAACAGCACCTTCCTCAGGATATGGATGGGGAAGGCCATGCGTTGTTAGCCCTCGCCCATTATCACCTTGAAGAATACGCCTTAGCCGCCGATCAATACACGGTTGCTTTGCAAAGCGACTCAGCTAATCAAGAATGGCGGGAAATGCTGGCGACTGCTAACGCAAATGTGATCGCCAGTGTTGATGTACCTGTACCTGATATTTATTTTTTCGATCGCGACACGTTGTTGGCAAATCCCGAGGTGCCCGAGGGGACTTTGCCCGTGCCACCGGTTCCAATAAAGGGACCCGGATTGCTCAAACGGCTAAGGATGCTGATCGGGCGCCTGCTTGGGATCGTAGCCACTTTTGTGACAGACAGCCTTACGTATTTGGTTGGAAAGTTCATAGGTTACAGCGACGACGTGTGGACCAACTGGTACCGAAGGAGGTCTATCTTCATCGGTGTATTGACTTTGGCCTATCTGCGGGAACAACTGAATAAGAACAATCTGAAGAACACCTATCCCAGCGGCACGCTGGTGGGCTTTCAACCAAGGGG
>JADFNY010000430.1 GCA_022563115.1 Acidobacteriota bacterium
CAAGTACTCCTACAGCCCGTTCTATCTCGAGGCCCAGGTTCCCGGATATGAGGCCCGGATTGCCTGGCTCGGGGGCCGCCAAGTGGCGTTTACGCGCGATGGTCGCTACTGCGCTTTTGCCTCCGACCGCGCCGCCGATTTCATCCCCGCCGCTTTTTTCGAAGAGAACCCGGAGCTGATCGTCTGCCTCGCCATCGGCGGCGCCGGTATTCCGTACGCCAAGCCGTCCCACAACGGCGGCGCCGAGGACATCGTCGCCTGGGGCACGGAGATCCTTGAACACGGGGTGCGCGACCCGCTTGCCACCGCTGACAAGTACGAGCTCTTCGCCAAGTACGGTATCGAGTCAGCAGAGCACGTCGGGCCGTTCGACGCCGGGGACGTCGACAAGATCGTTGGTTGGATGAGGGAGTTCGAGGCGGCGGGGGGTACAGGTGTGATCCTCAAGCCTTCGGAGCGCCATCACCGGCCGCTCAAGTACTCGTTGCCGTCGGCGTTGCTCACCGGCGCGCCCGCGTGGCTGGGGCTCGACGGCGCCAACGACGAGGACCAGCACTTCGAAAGACTCCTCCAGGCGGCTTGCGCTGCGACCGAGCTCGGCATGCCCGCCGATGACTGGGACTGGGAGGCGGTCGGCAGGTCGCTGCTGTCGTCGCTCGCGGGGCTCACCCAACAGGTAGCCGAGGCGGGGGCTCTCGCCAGCGAGTGCAGCGTTTGGTTGCACGACAAGGACGCTGCGGAGGAGCTTCTCGTGCAACTCGACGAACGAGCGCCCGGCGCCTCCATCCAGCGGCTGGGGCTGGAGACCGAAAACGACGGCTGGCGGCTGCGCTTCGAGCGCCGGTTCACCGAAGCCACGGCGGCGATCGAGCGTCGCCTGTCGGGCGCCTCCTACCGCGACTGAGAGCCCATCACGGCCTGCTAGCAGGGCGCGGGGGTTCGTCCGCACCCTGCTGAGTGTTACGAACCACCCGCACCTGGTCGACGCGGTGCGGCACGGCCCGCTCGATGATGAAATCAAGGTTGCCCTGCGAGACGCACTCGCCGACCGCCGGAATCTTTCCCGAGATCTCGAGGACCAGGCCGGCGAGCGTCGTGCTTTCTTCCGAGGCCAGCCCGAGGTCGTAGCGCCGATTGAGAAAGGCGATCGGGCAGGAGCCCGCCACCTGCAGCGAACCGTCGGCGAGCTCGGTGACCTGGGGGATACGCGGAGCGTCGAATTCGTCGTCGATCTCGCCGACGATCTCCTCGAGCACGTCCTCGAGGGAGACGATGCCCTCGACGCCGCCGTACTCGTCGATGACGATCGCCAGGTGTTGCCGATGCTGCTGAAAGGCCTGCAGGACGGCCTGCAGCGGCGCCGATTCCGGAATAAACAATGGCTGGCGAGACATCTTCTCGATGCTCAGCTCATCGAGTCGTTCCGTGTACCTGAAGACGTCCTTGGAGTTGAGCACCCCGACGACGTCGTCGAGCGTCCCGCGGCAGGCCGGAAATCGTGTGAACCCCGATGCCCGGATGATGTCCATGATCTCCCGCGGCGAAGCATCGACGTCGAGCGCGACCACCTTGGTGCGCGGAATCATGACGTCCTCGACCGAGAGATCCTCGAGGCTGAAGACCCCACGCAGCATGCGGCGCTTCTCGCGGGCGATCGAGACTTCTTCGTCGCCGAGCGAGATCATATCTTTGATGTCCTCCTCGGAGACGGCGGTGGATTCGGAGCCCGATGTGCCGAGCAGCATCAAGAGCGCGTTGGCGACCGCCACCGCGGCGCTGGCCAGCGGGTGAAGTAGCTTCACGAGGACGCGGATCGGCGTTGCGACGGCGAACGAGACGCGCTCGGGGTAACGCGTCGCCAGGGTCTTGGGGGCGATCTCGGCGAAGATCAGCACCAGCACCGTCATCACGATGGTGGCGTAGATGGCGCCTTCGTCGCCGGCCAAGCCAATGGCGACGGTCGTCGCCAGCACCGAGGCGGCGATGTTGGCGAAGTTGTTACCGACAAGAATCGTCGATAGGAGTCGCTCCCGATCACCGATCAGCTCGCGGACACGTTGTGCCCGCCGGTCGCCGCGGCGGGCAAGATGCGCGAGGCGGTACCGATTGACGGCAATGAGCGCGGTTTCGGCGCCGGAGAAAAACCCGGACACGACAAGCAGAAGGACCAGGCCAACGAGCGCCGGCACCGGGTCAAGCATGTGAGTTACCTCTGGAGTCGGATCGAGCAGGGTGCTGGAGAACCCCCGGGGATGCGGTTGTGAACACCGTGGGGGCAGATGTGGGGCGGGGTTGTTGCACCAGGCGACAATAGCATCGTGGGTGGTATCATCGCGCTTCCCGCGGTCATCCTGCCGCCACCACCTTCCACGTCCGATCGAGAGTCATCTGCATGAGCGCCGACGGCCGAGGTCGCATGGCCGAAGGATCTCCCGTGCTCCTCATGCTCGAGGATAAGCGCCGCTTTTTCATATATCTGAAGCCGGGGCGCAGCTTCTCGACCCACAAGGGCACCATCAAG
>JADFNY010000431.1 GCA_022563115.1 Acidobacteriota bacterium
GCGTTGAGCACACTGAAGATCGTCGAGGTCGCCCCGATGCCCAGCGCCAACGACAGGACCGCGACGGTGGTGAAGCCGGGGCTCCTGGTCAGCATGCGCACGCCGTAGACGAGATCCTTCAGTAGCGAGTCCCAGAACGTGGAGCGTCGCCCTGCTCGCACGGCGCCCCGTCGCAGGTGGAATCCCTCGGTCAGGATCGCCTTGTAGTCGCCAAATCGCTGCTGCGCCGCCGCTCGCGCCTCGTCGGGTGACATTCCCTCCGCCAGGTTTTCCTCGATCAGCATGTCGAGGTGGCCGGTCAGCTCCTCTTCGACCTGACCCCTGATCGGGTTGTCCGATCCGACGTCGCGGAGCCGCTGTAACAGCCTCTTCAGGCTCGACATGTTCGTTTCCTCACACCGAATCGACGACCTTCCGCACCGCCTGTGTGAAGCTCTCCCAGCCGGCGAGCTCTGCCGCGAGCTGCTGCTCGCCGTTGCGGGTGAGCGTGTAGATCCTGACGCGGCGGTTGTTGTCGTTCTTACCCCAGCTCGCCTCGACCCACTCGGCGCGCTCCATGCGGTAGAGGGCGGGGTAGAGCGAGCCTTCCTCGATGCGCAGCGCGTCGTCGGTGATCTCGCGGATAAGCCTGCCGATCGCGTAGCCGTGCAGCGGCCCTCTGTTCAGTACCCGGAGCACCAGAAGATCGAGCGCCCCGCGCAGCGAATCTGACTTCGACGGCCTTTTCTTCATTTGGATTCTCCGGCGGCGACTAGCTGCGTTGGCCCAAATGGACCGTCACGTTCGGTGTAGAGGGCAACCTGTTAGCGGTCTCGGCTACATAGATATCTATGCCTAGATTACGGAGAATCTCCGGCTTGTCAAGCATCGACCGAACCAGCGTTCCAGCCCTGCGCTCTTATGAGGGCACAATGTCGGACATCGCGGCGGGGCAGCGTTTGCTAGGCCAGCGCGTCTCCGAAGCGAGAAGATCAGCGGTGTCACTCGGGCCTGGCTGCGAGCGCTGCTCCGTCGACACCTCTGTCGGACGGCGACGAGGTCGGGATCATCGCAGAGGCACGCCGCTATCGGGAATGTGGGGTTCGTCCACCGGTACGAACTTGCAGCAACGGTGCAGAGGGTGGGTCGGGGGGCATCGATGTGCTCTCCGCGGCACTAAGCAGTGTCTCCAAGGCCACGCCGATAAGGAAGCGACCCGCACGCATCGCGGAAGCATATCGATGCCCCCCGACCCTCCCGGCGAGCACCCTACCCTCGATCGAGCTCGCCCATGACGTCGGCCAGCAACCGCGCCTCAGCGACCTCGACGGCGGGCGGCGGGGCGTTGCTGCCGGAGCCGGTCAACAGCAAGACGACGGAGTCATCCGGCTTCACGACGTCTTCGTCACGCAGGCGCTCGAGCGCCGCCAGGCAAGCTGCCGAAGCAGGCTGGGCGAATCGCCCCGCGCTCGAGGCGAGACGCAGCTGTGCGGCCTCGATGTGGGTGTCGGGTATGGCGAGCGCGCGTCCGTCGGTGCGTCGCAACCAGCGCAGCGCCCGCGCCCCGCTCGGCGGGGAGGGGTTCGAGATGGCTCCGGCGACGGTGGTCGGTGGCGGAACGGCGATGGGCTCATCCGATCCCGCTTCCCACCCCCTGACGATCGGGTCGCACTCGGCCGACTGAACCGCCACCAAGCGGCAATGACCGCCAAGCCATCCGCCCTCGGCCGCCTCCTGGAAGCCCTTAGCGATGGCCGAGAAGTTGCCGCCGCTGCTGGTGGGAACGATCAGCCAATCGGGTGCCCGGCCCCCGAGCTGTTCGGCGATCTCGTAGGCGATGGTTTTCTGACCCTCGACCCGTAGAGCCGAATCGGAGTTGACGAACGGCACGTTGCTGCGCCGACTCCACTCGATACTGGCGTTGTAGATCTCGCCGTAGGGTGCGTCGATGCGAAGCAGCCGTGCGCCGTGCACCGCGATCGGCGCCAGCTTCTGAGCCGGCATGGAGGCTCCGACCCAGATCGTCGCTTCCATCCCTGCCCGCGCAGCGTAGGCTGCCACGGATCTCGCCATATTCCCGGTGCTCACCGTGCCCAGCGCCGTGAACCCGAGGCGCACCAATACTGCGATGCCCAGGGCCGTACCACGGTCCTTGAACGAGCCGGTGGGGTTGCGGGTTTCGTCCTTGAGCCATACCTCGCGACAACCGAGATCGCGCTCGATGCGCCGAGCGCGCAAGAGGGGTGTGCCACCCTCGCCCATGAACACGCGCTGCTCGACAACCTCCCGGTCGATGTCGGGAAGCAGCGCTCGATAGCGCCACATCCCCTCGCCGGAGCCGAAATGCGGCATCCGAGCCTTGTCGTCGGGCATCGATGACGAGGCGCCGAGCTCGAATTCCAGCGCCTCGCCGCAACCCGCACATCGATGGGAGAAAGGATCGTACGGCTCTACGAGCTCACACGCCGAGCAACGCAGCGTCGTGGCAGCCGTCAACGGTCGGACGACAGGTTGGCGTCCTCGCCCAACTCCAGGGCTT
>JADFNY010000432.1 GCA_022563115.1 Acidobacteriota bacterium
CCGCGGCAAAGATCACGCTGTGGCTGAATCCGACATGGTGATACCGGTTGGGCTCGCCAACCAGGATTCCGGGAATTAGATCGAGGTCGGGGAGGTTGGCGATCACCACCGCAAGCAGCAAGCGTTTCCAGGCGATGAACCGGCCGTCGGCGTCGAGGCCCTTGTAGACGGCGGCGGCGGCGAGAGAATGTGCCAGGGGAAGCGGCATGAGCGTCCGTCGGTCAGCAGGCCGTAAGTCCCACTTGCAAGACCCACCACACTTCCACCACGGCCTGCTAGCGCTCACGGATGACGCGCGCCGGGATGCCGGCGGCGACGCTGCGTTCGGGAACATCACTCAAGACGACGGCGCCGGCGCCGACGATACAATCGGCGCCGATCGTCACGCCGTCGAGCACCTTGACCCCGGCGCCGAGCCACACGTTGTCGCCCAGCTCGACGCCGTGGGAGACGGCCTGCTGCTCCTGGATCGGCTGATTCGGATCGGCCGACTCGTGGCCGCCCCCGATCAGATAGCAATAGGCCGCAAGCAGGCCGTCCTTGCCGACCCGCACCAAGCTGCCGGAGGCGATCTGGCTGTTGAAGCCGATATTGACGCCGTCGGCGAGCTCGATATCGCCGTTCTTGCACGACAGGATCGTGTTGCGACCGAGAAACACGCCGTCGCCCAGGCTGATTCCCGTGTTACTCGAGCCCTTGGCGTCGAGCATGCAGTTGTCGTCGATGATGACGCCGTCGCCAAGGCGGATCTTGTGAGGATGGCGGAGCACGACGTTGTGCCCGAAGACCGGCTTGCGACCACACTCGCCGAGCAACAGCGGGTAGAAAAACCGTCGCAGCACCAAGCCCAGCGCTCCCGGTACCCAGCTTGACAGCAACATGACGAGCTCGTAGCCGACCAGGGCCGCGAGTCCCGGGCGACCTACGACCAGCTCGCGGTACTTACCGGCCGCGCCACCGTCCTGAAGCTGACGGCGAACCAGATAGTCGTCCGAGGCGTGGCTCGCCCCGATGCCGCCTGCGCCCGGCGCCTCAGGTTGTGCTGGATGCGCGTCGCTCACGGCTCAAGACTAGCAGGCCGCCGCAAGACCCTGATACGTGCGGCTCCCGGGATTCGCGGGCTCTGGCAGGTCGTGGTGAAAGTGTGATGGCCTGGAGGGTGGGTGTTGTGCGGGCGAGGGCAAAGCGGGCGTCAGCCGGCTTTAGCACCCTGCTAGGCACGATCAGGTCAGGGTTGCCCGCTTCTGCACCCGCCGCTAGCATTCATTCTAGATTGCCATCGCCAGAAGCAGCCGTCTCCGGCGACTCGAAATGCTTCGCTGGATCGGTTCTCCGGTCGCCCGCGAACACGATATGTCAAGACTTCTCCATGCGCGCCCGTGGCGGCGGGCGACGTTTTTCCTGGCGCTCGCGTGCGTCGTGGCGGCTCAGGCTGCCCCCGTCGCATCCGCCCAGCAAGCGACCCGCCAAGAGCAGGAGCAACGGGAACAGGACCCCGACGAACGCGCCACCGAGGGGAAGCAACCCAAGGGATCCCATGCCTCGGACTCCGGCACCACGACCCTGTTGCTGACCCCGTCGAGGTTTGAAGTCGCGGTCGGGAGCCGCGTTCGCCTCACCCTTTCAGTGCTCGACGCCAACGATCTTCGCCGCCTACCGGTAACCATCCGTTTCGATCCGAAGGTCGTCCAGCTGGTTTCTGTCGACCTCGGCGCTGCCTGGGACCTGCGGCCCGAGCCGGTGTTCCTGCACGACTCGTCCCGGCCGGGCGAGCTCGTCGTCGGCATCGCGCAGTTGAACAGGGACGATCCCGGGATCTTTGGTTTCGTCGAGGTACTGGAGCTGGAGTTTCGCGCCATCGGCCGCGGTAACGCGGGGCTCGTATTAGACCGCTTTGCCGCCATCACCGGCGGCGCGACCGTGGGTGAGACAACCGCGCTGGCGGCCGAGATTGTAGTGCGATGAAAAGGGTCCTCCCCCGGCGACGACATCATCGACGGCTTCAACCTGGAGCTGCTGGTCGAGTTCTTCGGCCTCGACGTCCCAGCCGACATTCCGGAAGGAACGTGATCGCTCGGGCCCACATCGAGCGGGCCATCGCGACGTTGGCAATGACCGGCGGACTCGCGATGATGGGGGCGTGCGGCGGCTCCTCGCCGACGACGCCCAGGCCGCCACCCACGCCCACCATCACCTTCGTTTCAGATAACGCAGACGCGGCCGCGAACTCGATCGTGCTGGTGATGACCGCCACGGGGACCGACTCGTTCACCCTGACGCTGACCGCCAACAGCGTCACCGACCTGTTCGGCTACGCCCTCGACATCGTCTTCGATACAACGATGATCGCCCTGGCGAACTCGCAGTTCGGGGTCTTCCTCGACGCCGCGGGCATCACCGTGACGAGCCAGATGATCCAAACGCCGCCGGGCACGCTGATCATCGGGCAGAGTCGCGTCGGCGCCGTTGCCGGTGTTACCGGTTCAGGCGCTCTGCTGACACTCGATTTCACCGCGA
>JADFNY010000433.1 GCA_022563115.1 Acidobacteriota bacterium
GCTGAACGGTCCGTACTCCCCACCAATCGACAGCACCTTCGAGGGCACTCAGGTGGACCTTCAAATCGAAAACGTGATCGACGCTAACGGCGAGAGAACCCCGGCCTATCCGGACACCCAGCGCGATTTTCGAATCGCTTTCGTGCTCCTCACTCGTCCGCAGAACACCTTGCAGACCGAAGATCTGGTCAACGTGCGCCACAAAATGAGCCTCTGGCGCGATGCCTGGTCCACCTCGGTAGACCAGCGCGGTGCGGTAGAAACCGAACTCGACGAAATCCTGGCCACCAGCGTCCCTGACTGCAACTTCAACGGTATCGCCGACGACGAAGACAATCTGGTGGCCGAGGTCCTGGAACTGCTTCATCTTGCGCATCACCACCGTGTGGCCGAGGTGGATGTCGGGCGCCGACGGGTCAAAACCGACCTTCACGATCAGCGGCTTACCGGTCTCCCGCGAACGCTCGAGTTTCTTTTCGAGCTCCTCCTCGCTGATCAAATCGACGGCCCCTCGCTTGAGGGCCTCGAGCTGCTCGGCCGCGGGCGCAAAATCAGTCACCGCACGTTCCTACTTTCTAGCCCAAACCACGTACCCCAGCGGAAACCTCGTCTGCTCGGATTCGAACCTCGCAAACAGCGGATTCAACAGATTCAACACGACGCGCGACCGGCCGCCGGCGTTGAGCAGCTCCCATATTACCTGGGCTCGGTTACCGTGGTGATACACCTCTACGCCGCTGAAGTGGCGAAACAAATACTGCAACGAGTCCTGCGTGAAGCGGTAGTGATCTTCAGGATCGGGGTGATAGCGGTACAAGAATCGCGTCGACAGCACACACACGCCCCCCGGCTTCATCACGGCGCGTAGCCTCTCGATTGCCGTCTGCGGGTCGTACAGGTGCTCGAGCACCTCGATGACCAAGACCGTATCGAACTCCGGCTCTCCTTCGAGCTCGTGCACGTCGACGCAAATGTCGGGCTCGCGCGAGGGGTCGATGTCGAGCCGCACGTAACGCGTCGCCGGAATGTGCTGCTCGTAGGGTGCGCCCTTGGCGCCGACGTCGAGAACCACGCCCGGCTCGAGGCGCTGAAACTGCTTGATCAGCAAGCGATCGAGGCTGATGCGATTGACCGAGCGGATCTTCAGCGTCGGGATCGCCGGCCACAGGGTGTCGCGAAAGAAACGGGTCACGGGCTCGACGCTGCGCCGTGCACGCCCCTACGCCTCGGTCTGAGGCAGGATCCGCACGACGCGATCTTCGATCCGCAGCCGCCGCTCGGCGAACAAACGCACCGCCTCCGGGTAGATGCGGTGTTCCTGCTCGAGGATGCGGGCCGCGAGGGTATCCTCGGTGTCGTCCTGCTCGATCGGTACGACGGCCTGCAAGACGATCGGCCCGGCGTCGACCTCGGGCACGACGAAGTGAACCGTGCATCCCGAGAACCTCGCCCCGTGCTCGATCGCCTTGCGCTGCACCTCAAGGCCCGGGAAGGCGGGCAACAACGACGGATGGATGTTGAGGATCTTGTGCGGGAAGCGAGCGACGAAATCCTCGGAGAGCACCCTCATGAACCCGGCCAAACAAATCAATTCAACCCCGTGTTCCTCGAGAACGCGGATCACCTCGGCCTCGAAGGCCACCTTGTCCGCGAACGCCGTATGATCGACCACCTCGGTCGCGATGCCGAACGATGCCGCCCGCTCGAGCCCGGCGGCGTCCGGTCGATTCGAGACAACGACGCTGATCTCCGCCGGGTGATCATCGGCACCGCAGGCTTCCGCCAGCGCCTCCATGTTGGAGCCGCGGCCCGAGACCAGCACGCCGACCTTCAGCCGGCTCATCCGGCCACCTCGAAGCCCGGCTCGAGGCGCACCCCATCGCCCTCGACCACGGCGCCGATCGGAAACGCTCGCTCGCCGGCCGCGGTCAGCTCCTCGAGCAACGCCCGACTGTGCTCCGCTGATACCGCCACCACCATCCCGATCCCCATGTTGAACGTGTGCCACATTTCTGCTTCTGGAACGGCGCCCCAATCCTGCAGGCTTCGAAACACCGCCGGCACTCCCCATGCCTCGGGGTCGATCACCGCACCGCAACCCTCGGGCAACATCCGCGGCACGTTCTCGTGCAAACCACCCCCGGTGATATGGGCCAGCCCGTGGATCTCACCCCTTTCGATCGGCGGGCGCAACGACGAAACGTAGGCGCGGTGCGGCCGCAGCAGCTCCTCTCCTACCGTGCAGCCCCACTCGTCGACGAGGTCGCCGACCGCCATGCCGCGGTGCTCGAAGACGATCTTGCGGACCAGCGAGTAGCCGTTGGTGTGCAGGCCGCTCGAGGCCAGGCCGAGGAGCCGGTCGCCGGCTCCTATCGCCGAACCGTCGAGCAACTCGGCGCCGATCGCCTCCCCAACGATGAAGCCGGCAAGGTCATATTCACCCGGCTGGTAGATGTCGGGCATCTCGGCGGTCTCGCCGCCGATGAGCGCCACGCGCAGAGTGCGGCAGGC
>JADFNY010000105.1 GCA_022563115.1 Acidobacteriota bacterium
CGCCGGCGCGCTGTTGAAACCTTGGTTGTCGCGCTGGCTGAATTTATCCGCCAATCAGATGACGTGCTGCCCAAATCGGCGGGCAAGACGTTTCAAACGTTAATCGGATACCTACGAGATCAAAAGCAATACCTGCGCGCCGAGGCCATGATTCTCGACCATCTGCGGCGACCGGCCAATGCCGAACGAGCACAGAGCCAACCGTCGGTTTCGCCCGCAGCGAAGATGGAGCCTCGCTCTCGCGGTGGCGCTCCTCGTCGCCACCGGCGGGCTCGCTGAGACGGCATCGGGGGAAGCGCAACGCCGCGGCCGGGCCAGGCAACAGGCGGGCCCTCGGAACGCGGCGCAGCACAACGCGCGCGGCGTCGAGCTCATCGGCGAGAGCAAGCTGGAAGAAGCGCTGGAGGCCTTCGAAAACGCCATCGAGCTCGACCCCGAACTGGCGCAAGCGCATTTCAACAAGGGCCTTGTGCTCTCAGACTTGTCGCGGCTCGACGATGCGATCGCGTCGTACGCGACCGCCGTGCAGCTCGATCCCGCCTACGCCGAGGCCCACTTCAGGCTCGGCCAGGCGTGGTATGGCAAGGGGCAGGTACAGGAGTGTATCGAGGCGTTGCAACGTGCCGTGGAGATCGAGCCCTCCCACGCCCCGGCCCACCTGAGCCTTGGCCAGATTTTGTTCACGGAGGGCCGGGCCCGGGAGTCGGTCGCCGCCCTGCAGAATGCAGTACAGGCCGACCCCGAGCTCGCCGACGCGCACCTCGCCCTCGGCAATGTTTGGGGGGCCCTGGGCGATGTCGATGAGGCGATCAAGGCCTTTGGGGAAGCCGTCCGACTGGCCCCGGATAAGCCCGAGGCCCACTTCAGGCTCGCCGTCTCCCTGTACGGCGCGGAGGAGTACGCCGAGGCCTGGAAACACGTCCACCAAGCCCAGGACTTGGAGTTGGCTGTCCCCGAGCCGTTCCTCGATGCGCTGCGCCAGGAGATGCCGGAGCCGAAGCGCCAGGAGCGCACCACCCGGGCCGGGTCGGGTCCGTAGGCGCTACCGGCCGCTGCCGGCGTTCGTCGTCGCCGCCACGTCAATCCCTACCGACCCCTGATGGCGCCCTGGTGGACGCTGCGGCCTGCCGGGGCCGGTGGATGATAGTCTCCCGTAGCTCATGGTTATCGCTGCGAGAACCAAGAAGATCCTGTTTCTCCTGGCCACCGTCAGTCTGGTCGGGCTCACCGGTGCCTGTTCCGGAGAATCGCGGAGCGCGTCTCTCGAGATCAACCAGGGCGACAGCATCGTCTTCATCGGCAACACCTTCGCCGAACGGCTGCACCTGTTCGGTTACTTCGAAACACTGCTGCACAGCAAGTACCCCGATCACCGTCTGAAGATACGGAACATGGGATGGTCGGGCGATGAGGTTGCCCTGAGGCCGCGCCCGTTTCGTTTCGGTGACATGCACCGTTATTTGACCGAGCAGGAGGTCGACGTGATCTTCGCCTGCTTCGGAATGAACGAGTCTTTCGGCGGGGCAGAGGGCTTGCCGCAGTTTCGAGCGGACCTCGATGCGCTGGTCGAAGACCTCCAGGCTCATCGGTACAACGGCGCGTCACCGCCCCGCATCGTGCTCGTTTCACCGATCGGTCACGAGGATCTCGGCGGTCATCTTCTTGACGGCATCGAGCACAACGACAGCCTGCGGCAATACACCGAGGCGATGGGTGAAGCCGCCGAGGCATACGGCTTGGCCTTCGTGGACCTGTTCACTCCGACCCAGGAGCTGTACTCTTCGACCGCTCCAAAACTCACTTCCAACGGTATCCACCTGACCTCGTACGGTTACTGGACCGTCAGCCAGATCATGGCTCGCTCGCTGGGGCTCGTGGAAACGATCGCTGCGGTGAACACCGCCGGCAACCCCACTGCCGAGAGCCTTCGCAGAGCCATCTACGACAAGAACCAAACGTTCTTCTTCCGCTGGCGGGCGCCCAACATGGAGTACATCCACGGGCAGCGCCGAACACTGCCGGGCGCCGAGCTCATGACCGAGGAGTTGGGCCAACTCGCCGAAATCATCGAGCAGCTCGAAGCCAAGGTATGGGAGATGGCGAAGCCGAGGCCCGAAGAGGTGTGGCAAGAACTTCCTCCCGACAAGCCGCTCTGGATCGACCCGCCGCTATACACCGACATTGACGTGCCGCCGATCACCGAGACAGAAGAACCGACAGCGCCGCGCCAGGAGGGACCAGACAGGGGAATCCTGAGCGTAGAGGACGCACTGAAGTCCTTTCATCTGCCGGACGGCTACGCGATCAACCTGTACGCCTCCGAAGAGGAGTTCCCGATCGCCAACCCGATGGCGATGAACTTCGATGCCGAGGGACGGCTCTGGGTAGCCAACACGCCTACCTGGCCGCATCCGACTCCCGGCCGGCAGCCGAGCGACTCGATCGTCATCCTCGAGGACAACGACGGCGACGGCGTCGCCGACGAGCACACCGTCTTCATCGACAAGCTCAATATGATCCACGGCTTCGCGCTGGGCGGCGGCGGCGCGTACATCTCGCAGACCCCGAACATCATCCATGCTGAGGACATCGACGGCGACCTGCAAGCCGACCGATTCCGCATCGTTCTGCAGGGGTTCGGAGGCGAGGACGTCGAGCACTCCATCAGCAACTACAAATGGGGCCCTGACGGTGCGCTGTACTTCATGGAAGGAATCTTCTTCCACACCCAGGTGGAAACCCCGTACGGGCCACGGCGGGTAAGGAACGGCGGAGTCTTCCGCTACGAACCGTCGACGCAGAGGTTCGACGCCATCGTCTCCTACGCCTTTTGGAACCCCTGGGGGCAGGTGTTCGACAGTTGGGGGCAGAACATCGTGCTCGACGCCTCCTCCCACGACTACTTCAACACGAGTGTCCTGTCTGCCAACTTCGTCTACCCCAAGGAGAAGGAGAACGAGCACAGCAAGCTCTCTTTTGCTCCTCGGGGCCTCGGCCCCGCGGCCGGGATCAACTTGATCCAAGGCCGCCACTTTCCCGAAGAGGCTCAGGGGCGGTTGCTCGCCGGCCAGCTGTCGGGTGGATTCCGCGGCATTCGCTGGTACGAGATCTCGGAGGATGGGACCGGGTACGAGGTGGACCAGCAAATTCCGGAGTTACTGCGCTCTACCGACCCGTACTTCCGGCCGGTGGCGACGGCGTTCGGACCCGACGGCGCTCTCTACGTCGCCGACTTCTCCTCACCCCTGATCGAGAACACCTCAGAACCGAAGCGGGACCCCGGCCGCGATCATGGGCACGGTCGCATCTGGCGCATCAGTTACGCCGACGGCCCGCTCTTGACTCGAGTGAGGGTCGCTGGCGAGCCCGTCGCAGTGCTGCTGGACCTGCTCGGCGCAAGCGAGAACACGACGCGGCGCTTCGCCCGCCGTGAGCTGCAAGAACGGCCGGCGGAAGAAGTGCTCCCTCCACTGCGAGAGTGGCTCGGTGGGCTCGATTCATCAGATCCAGATCACCAGCGCTACCTACTCGAGGGGCTCTGGATCCACCAAGGTCTCGACGTCGTCGAGCCTGATCTGCTGCGTCGAGTGCTGCGAGCCGATGATCCGCACGCTCGCGCGGCAGCAACGCGTGTGTTGCGCTCTTGGCAGAACAGGATCGACGGCGCCATCGCTCTGCTCGAAGGACAGGTCGAAGACGAGGATCCCCGCGTGCGACTCGAAGCCGTCTTGGCCTCCGGGTTCAGCGATTCCGATCGGGCGCGCGACGTCGCCTTGCGAGCCACCAAGTATCCGATGGACGTGGGGACGAGGCACGCGCTCGATGAGACGATGGACTACTTCGACCGGCTGCGTTCCGGCGTCGATCCCGTCGATCCAACCGAGATCGAGCTGCCGGCTTTCCCCCAAGGTGTCGCCTACGTCCTGAGCCGGCTGACGAACGAGCAGCTCGTCAGTATCGAGCGTACGGAACCTGTCTATGTAGAGATGCTGGTGCACGAAGACCTCGACGCCTCCCTGCGAAGGACGGCGATTGTCGAGCTCGCGAGCATCCGCGGGACGAGTCGGTTGACCGAGCTGCTCGAAGGGATCGCTCGCGCCGAGCGGAGCGAGGGCGGCCGCCGGCGGGCGCTGAGCGATCTGGTCCAGATCCTGGTGATGGCGCCGCCTGCAGAACTCGCCGGGCAACGGGATGCCTTGGTGGCGCTCGCGACCGAGCCTGTGCACGTCGAACTGTCGCGGCGGGCTGCCTACGCGGCGTTGTTGATCGCCGATGGCGACGAGGACGTCTGGCAGCTGGCGGCCCGGTCGGATGCGACGCTGCTGGACCTGCTGGCCAGCGTTCCGCTGATTCCGGATCCGAGCGCTCGCGCTGCGCTGTACCCGAGGGTCACGCCGCTGATTCACGAGGCCACGAATCGCGACCTCCGACGGGCCGCAATTCGCGCCAGCGCATTCATACCCGGGCACGAAGAAGAGACGTTCACCCTCCTCGCCGAGCTCGTCGAGGAAGGCACCGAGCGCGACGCTGCCATCGAGGCACTTCGAGACCTCTCCGCGGCCCGCTGGCCGAAGCAACGAATTGGCGAGCTGACCGACAATGTTTTGGACTATCTGCAAACGGAGGCCGCCGAGCAGCGCGGCACGCCCGAGTTCAAGCGGGCCCTGCAGCTGGGCGACGAGCTCGCTTCGCTCCTACCATCAGAACGGGGTCGCGAGGTCAGGGAGGTCCTCAGGGGGCTGGGCATCCGCACCGTTACGATTCGGGCGGTCCCACACCTGTTGCTCTACGACAAGCCCCTGATCGTCGTCGAAGCGGGCGAGCCGGTCGAGATCACGTTCGAGGACCCTGGAGTCATGAATCACAACCTCGTGATCGTGGCGCCCGGCAAGATGGAGGAGATCGGGTGGGCGGCCGATGGTTTGATCGGCGCGCCGGCGCGCCGAGACGGCAGAGAGTTCGTGCCCGACTCCGTCGAGGTGTTGCAGGCCACCCCGCTGGTCGAGCCCCGTGCATCCGCGACGCTGACGTTCGTCGCCCCAGAGGTGACCGGCGAGTACCCCTATCTCTGTACCGTTCCCGGCCACTGGGTGCGGATGAACGGCGTCATGCTCGTCGTCGACGATGTCGACGCCTGGATGGAGGAGAACGCCGCCGAGGTATCCAGCCTGCAGCCTACCGCGGCTGCGTTCGTGCGGAGCTGGACGACGGACGATCTGGTGAACGATTTGGACCGTCTCGCGGCCGGGCGCTCGCTCGATCGCGGTGAACAGCTCTTCACGGGCTTCTGTGCGCCGTGCCATCAGGTACGCGGGGCCGGCGGCGTCATCGGGCCAGATTTGAGCGGTTCTTCGACCCGGCTCGGGCCGCTGGAGATGCTGGCGGAAGTCATCGAGCCCTCGAAGAGCATCGAGGCGCAGTACGTGACCTGGACCATCGAGTTGCCCGACGGTCGGACGGTCTACGGGCGCATCGAGGACCAGGATGCGGCGACGATACGGATCGTCGAGAACCCGCAGTTGAGCACTGCCGCGACCGAGATACGTCGGGACCAAATCGATAGCATGACGCCCTCCAACCTGTCGACGATGCCCGCGGGCCTGTTGAACACGCTCACCCGCGAACAGATTCTGGACCTGCTCGCCTACATTCGATCTGACCGGATTCGAGACGACTAGCCCGGGTATCTCAACGGCCTTCTCCGCGCCCGCAGCAGGATGGCGTTGAGATATCCAGGCTAGCATGGGCAAAGGGCAAGGGCCGCGCAAAGAAAGACGCGCCGCCGCCGGACCGCGCCTACGCGAGCTTCTCAGAGATCTATGAGCGCATGCGGCAGCTCGAGGGTGAACAGGTCTCGGCGGCAGACTTTCTCGGCTGCGATTTTCGCTGTTCAAGGTAGAATTGCCCCACGGCAACCTACCATCGAGCCTCAATGTCCTTCCGATCCGTTTTCATCGCCATCTTCATCGGCACGGCGATGGTGCTGGCCGCGTTGGTGGTCAACGCGTTTCGCCCCGCGGCCGAGCTGACCGGCCCGACGCCGGAGTTCGTTCGGGCGACGGGTAAGTGCGCTGAATGCCACCTCAACGAGACGTCGGCCATCGTGTGGCAATACGAGACCAGCCAGCACGCCGCCGCCTCGGTCTCTTGTTTTGACTGTCACCGCGCCCTCGATAGCCAGACAGGATCCGATCACAACGGCTTTTCGATCGTGGCGCAGGTCACTTCGGCCAACTGCCGCCAATGCCACACCACCGAATACAACCAGTACGAGCGCAGTCGTCATGCCCTGCCGGCGTGGGCAGCGGTGCTCGGCACCGAGGGAATGACGGCCGAGATGGTGGCGCTGGGCGAGCTGTACCACGCCGGCGCCGTCGATCGGCCGGCTAACGAGTTGGCGCGACTCGAAGGCGCCGGCGCCATCCAGACCGGCTGCCTGGGCTGCCACAAGATCGGACGCCCCAACGCCGATGGCTCGATCGGTAGCTGTACCGAATGCCATTCGCGCCACTCGACATCGATCGCGTTGGCGCGTGAGCCCCAGACCTGCGGCCAATGCCACATGGGCCCCGACCACTCCCAAATCGAGATCTACAACGAGTCCAAGCACGGTGTGCTGTACAACGCCCAGAAGGCGTCCATGAACCTCGGGGCGGAGCCCAAGCAGCTCACCACCCGCGACATGCCGGTGCCGACCTGCGCCACATGCCACATGAGCGGACTCGAGGGCCAAGGGGTTACCCACGACACCACCGAGCGCCTCTCGTATTGGCTGTTCGCAGCGGTTTCCGAGCGGCGCCCGAACTATCGCCAAGGACAGGTCGAGATGAAGGAAATCTGTCTGAAATGCCACGCTCAGACCCATGTCGACCGCTTCTACCAGGAAGCCGAGGTCGTTCTCGCCGCCACCAACGAGAAAGTGCGTCAGGCCGAGCAGATCATGAACGAGCTGCGCGCCGAGGGGCTCCTGTCGCCCGAGCCATTCGACGAGAAGATCGAGTTCGTCTACTTCGACACCTGGCACTACTTTGGCCGCACGGCCAAGCATGGCGCCTTCATGGGCGGCGCCGACTTCGTGCAGTGGCACGGCAACTACGAGCTGCTCCTGAAACTAACGGAGTTGCGCGAGATGGCAGAAGCACTCCGCGCCCGCCGCTGAATGGCAGCTGCCGTCGAGACGACGCCCGCCTCCACCTCCGACGGTGGGTCGCCCGCGACCTGGCAGAGGCTCAAGCCGTTCGTGCTCGAAGGCTTCGTGGTATCGAACTACGCCGTCTTGAGCATCGATATCTGGCTGGCGCACTCGATCAACCGCTTCCGTCATCCGGCCGAGTGGATTCCCCTGTGGTTCTCGATCATCGCGGCGCTGCTGCTGGCGACTTGTTTCTTCTTCGAGATCGGCAAGCGACACCGATCGACCACGACGCCGTTTGGCAGCGGGGTCGCCCGCATCGCCGGGCTGTTGGTCGGCGGCGTCTCGATCGCGGTCGGGGTCGCTGGTCTTTTTTTTCACCTTCAGAGCCAGTTCTTCCTTCGTTTCACGATCGCCAGCCTGGTGTACACGGCGCCCTTTGTCGCCCCCCTGGCCTATTGTGGCCTCGGCTTCTTGCTGCTCATGGGTCGCATGGTTCCGAACCGCTGCGCTGAATGGGGACAGTGGGTCGTTTTTTTCGCGCTTGGCGGCTTCGCCGGAAACTTCGTGTTGACGCTCACCGATCATGCGCAGAACGGATTCTTCCAGCGCGCGGAGTGGATACCGGTGGTGAGCAGCGCGCTGGGGGTCGGGTTTCTCCTGCTCGCCTTGTTCGAGCAGGAGAACCTCTTTTGGGGCACCTGCTTCGCAGTGATGGTGCTCCAGGCGATTGTCGGTGTCACCGGCTTCGCCTTGCATCTGTCGGCCAACGTCAACGGGCTGGCATCCAGCCTCTACGAGAACTTCATCCACGGCGCGCCGCTGCTCGCACCGCTCCTCTTCGTGAATCTGGCGCTGTTGGCGGTAATCGGCCTTTTCGATCGGTGGCACCATTCGTCACGCTATCCGGTATGGTCCCCTTCAGCATGCCCCTCGGGCGCTGGGCTCCCCGGTTCGTGAAAACTCGGCACCGCAAGCCACGAGTTTCCTCAACCCTCAACGCACAAAACCGCGGCCGAACGGATCAAGAAAGGCATCCCGTACGCGGGCAAGTGAAGGCCGCGGATCGAGGTATCGGCTCAGCCGAGAGGACGAGGTCGTGGAAGGTCTATCGAAGGCGCTCATCACCGAAACCGACGCCCTGAGCGCCGCCCCCTGGTGGCGGCGGGAACCCTACCGGCTTTTCTTCCCACTAGGGGTGGCGCTGGCCTGGGTCGGCATCTCGCACTGGTGGCTGCACGCGACCGGCTTCCTGCCCGAGTACCGGCCTGTCTTTCACGCCATCACGCAGATCCAGGGATTCATGACCTGCCTCGCGGTCGGGTTCCTGTTCACCATGATTCCGCGGCGCACAGGCAGCCGGCCGCCGGAGGTCTGGGAGATCGGCATCGGCCTGCTGGCGCCGCCGCTGACCACGATCGCCGCCTGGAACCAGCGCTGGGTCCTCGCCCAGATCTGCTGGTTGATCCTCGCCGCGACCCTCATCGCCTTCGCGGTTCGTCGCTTCGTCGGCAGCTCGAGCGGGCGCAAACCGCCCAACGCCTTCGTGTGGATTCCGTTGGCCCTGCTGATGGGCATCGCCGGCTCGATCATCTCGACGACCTACGGCAGCCTCGGTCCTGGCTACGAATGGCTCCACACGTTCGGTCGCGGTCTCGTGCTGCAGGGGATGTTCATCGGCTTCATTCTCGGTGTCGGCTCGTTGGCGCTGCCCCTGATGACACGCGGCGATGCGCCGCCCGACGCTGGCGCCTCGCGCGGCGATCGCCTCGCCCGCCTCGCCAACGTCTCGGGTGCGGCCTTGCTGGTTGTCAGCTTCTGGATCGAGGCGACCTACTCGCTGCGCGCGGCGATGCTGCTGCGCGCCGCCGTCATCCTGGTCGCCCTCGTCTACAACATCGAGCTCTGGCGCCCACCCGTGCGCAAGGGTTGGAACGCCCGCGCCATCTGGCTGGCGGCGTGGATGGTTCCCCTCGGCTACCTGGTCGCCGCCGTGTTCCCCGAGCACTACCGCGCTGGCCTTCACCTCACCTTCATCGGCGGCTTCGCGCTGCTCGGCTTGATGGTCAGCACCCAGGTGGCGCTGGGCCACGGCGGCTACGCCGACCTGATGCTCGGCAAGCCCTGGCAGGTCCCCGCCATCACCGCCCTCATGCTCGCCGCCGTGATCCCACGCGCCGCCATGGAGTTCGACCCCCGGCGATTCTTCTTGTGGATGGAGGTCGCCGCGGTTCTGTTCCTCGCGGCCACCGCCACCTGGGCGGCCTTCCTGATTCCTAAGCTCTTCGGACGGGCCAAGTAGCCACGAAGAGCGCCGACGAGAGCCGGCCGATCATCGCGCCACGGGACCCGGTCAGCTCGCGCCGGAGAGGAGCGCGTAGCGCTCGGCGCAATGGCCGCAGCAACCTTCTGCCGGCGACCAGGCCGGGAAATCGGCGTGGATCTCGGACTCCACCGCCTGCAGGGCGTCGGTTGATGCCCAATCGGTCGTCGGGTAGTGACACAGCGGACAGCGGGCAGCGGACGCGCTGATCCCCGCTCCTGCCGGTAGCGCGCGCGCCAAGACGACGAGTTGTTGGTGCGAGACATCGCGGCAAAGTGCCGCCAGCAGCTCCTCGCGGTTCCGGCATGGGTCCCCGACAGCACCGCTAGGCTCCTCAGCGGCAC
>JADFNY010000106.1 GCA_022563115.1 Acidobacteriota bacterium
CGCGACCGTCGGGGCCGAAATCGCTGGTCGCCTCGCCGATCTCCGATAGTAGGCCGGCGCGCCCGGTGAGCACCTGGCTGCGTTGGGCGCGGACCGCCAGATGGACCATCAGCGCCATCAAGGTCACGAAAACGAACGCCATCGGTAAAACAAAACCCAGTGAGAGGCGCATCTCCGGAATCGGCCCGCGAAAAAGCAGCATCGAGCCGAGCACGAAACTGATCAGGCCGGCAAGGGACAACAACCCATACGAGATCACGTTGACCTCCAGGACGATGAACACGACGCCGAGCACCAGCAGCGCGAGGCCGGCGTAGCTGAAGGGAAGCTGCTGCAACGCGAGCAAGGCCAGCACCACACTGATCGCCCCGACGACACCCGGAAGCACCGCGCCCGGGTTTGAAAGCTCGAAGTAGAGTCCCGCGGCGCCGAGCAGGAGGAGGAAATAGGCGATCTGCGGGTTGGTGATCGTCGACAAGATACGCTGCCGCAGATTCATCTCCAGCTCCTCGATAACGGCGTCGGCGAGATCGAGGGTCAGCGGTCGTTCCTCGGAAGCCCGCACGACCCGGCCCGACAGCGCATCGATCAGGGCTTCCATGTCGTCTGCGATGACGTCGGCCAGACCCAGCTCCACGGCTTCACTGGCGGCGAACGAGCGCCCGTCGGTGACCGCTTCCACCGCCGCGTCGACGGGCCGGCCGCGGCGCTCGGCGATGCTGCGGGCGTAGGCGGCAGCGTCCTGGATGAGCTTCGTGCGCATGGTCTCGTCCATCTCGCCACCACCCACCGACACCGGCGTCGCCGCTCCCATGTTGGTGCCGCTGGCCATCGCCACGACGTCGGCTGACAGTGCGATCATGAAGCCCGCCGAGGCGGCCCGCGCCCCCGACGGCGCTACGTAGACCGCGGTCGGGATCTCGCTGGCGAGAAATGCCTGGATGATGTCGCGCATGGCGACGTCGAGGCCGCCGGGAGTGTCGAGACGCAGCACGAACAACGCCGCGTCCTGTTCCTGCGCCGCTTGCAGCGACTCGATGATGAACTCGGCCGTTACCGGCGTGATCGCGTCACCCTCGATTGTGCAGACGAGAATCACGCCCCTCTGCGGCGCGGCCAGTGAGATCCCGGTCAGTCCGGCGGCCAGCACCGCTACCAGACCCGCTACGATCGCTGCTCTCTCGGACATAACGTCTCTATTGTGCACCCGAGAGGGAAAAACTTCGCGGAGAGTTGTCTTAACAGGGTACTAACCCGTCGGCTGGCTGCTAGCTGCGGAGGTTGACCTGTTTGGCGTCCTTTTCGCTCTTCGTCCGTTCGTCGGGCTCGACAGCGGTGAATTGCTCGACAAAGTCTGGCGCCTCGACGCCCGTCGACTCGTGCCGCTGGCCAAGCCACGGCAACCTCCGCTCGGTGGAACGGGGTGCGTAGGTGTATTGGTAGTAATACGGGGAGCCGGCCAGCCGGTTGAGGGCCTCCGCCTTGACATCGTTCAAGATGATGCCCCAAATTTCGGAGCTTGCCTTTTCCAGGTCGTGCTTGGCGCGACGTAGCACGTCACGGCCCGCCCGGCCGACCTCGTAGAGGAGCAAGACGCCGTCGACCATCTTGGCCAGCACCGTCGAGTCGGCAACGAGCAACACGGGCGCTGCATCGATCAAGACAATGTCAAACGCGTCACGGAGCTCGTCGATCAACGCCTTCATCGGCGCGGAGGCCAGCAGCTCGACCGGGTTGGCGGGGTTCATTCCGGACGGAAGTACGCTCAGCTTGTCCAGGCCCGGGGTGTGCATCACCACGGCTGTGCTCAACTCGCCCAACAGCATGTCGTCGACGCCACGAACGGCTTCCTTCCACGGCATCCCGGTCAAGACCACATCGGCGAGCCCCGGATCCTTGCGCAGCCCGAAGCTACGATGGACACTGGGACGCCGCATGTCGGAGCCGACGATCAGAGTACGTCGGCCCATCTGTGCGAAGACTGCGCCGAGGTTCGCACAGGTCGTCGTCTTGCCCTCGCCGACGACCGCGCTGGTCAAGAGAATGACGTTGCCGCCATGCTGTGAGCGCAGCAGGTCGAGGTTCGTGCGTAGCACTCGGTAGGCTTCCGCCACCGGTGATTGTGGCTGGAAGTGGACGGCGAGCGTGGACATGTACTCGAAGCTGGGAAGATCGACGATTCCCGGATCGATGCTCTTGGCGACCTCGATGATCCCCTCCCGATCGAGTGGCGGGATCGTACCGATAACCGGAAGGTCGAGCAGCGCCTCCACGTCCTCGATAGCGCCGATCGAGGTATCCAGAGACTCGATCAGCAGGGCTACGACCATGGCCACCAAGATTCCGAAAAGCGCTGCCACGATAGCGTAGACGGACTTCCCCTCTACGGGTAACTCGGCCGCCGACACCGCCCTCTCGATCACGACGACCTCCGTTATCTTCGCGGCTTCCTCGAGGCGTGCTTGCTGATAGTCGGCCTGCAGCTGTTGGTACGCGGCTCGTACCAAGGCGAGGTTGCCCTCGAGGCGACTGAACGTGAGGTCGTTGGTCGACATATCGAGCAGCGTGCCACGCAGCTGCCCGACCTGGCGCCGCAACCCCGCCTGCTCGGCGGCGAGCGCCTCCCGCAGCACGCCGAGGGTGGCGGCAACCTGGGCGTAGATGTCTCTGACTTCGGGTGAATCAACACTCTGGTAGGTGAGGAGTTCTTCGCCTCGCTGCCGTTGCACCTCGAGCGCTGCCATCTGTCTGCCGGTCTGCGTCGCGAGACTGGAAAATCGCTGCAGTATGACAATGCTTGTAGGGTTTTCCGACACCAACGCTGCATCCACAAGCGCCAGCTGTTGTTCGACCAGGTCTAGATCCGCGGCTACCTCGCTGATCCGCGACTGCGTGGCGACCGTCACGTCCGGCGAGAATCCGATCGAGTCGGCGTTCGCCTTGACGAAGTCGCTCAGCTGTCTCCCCGCATCGTCGAGATCTGCCTCCAACGCCGCAATCCGACCTTCGATATACCTCACCTTCTCGATTGCCTGACGATTGGCGTCGTAACCACGACGCTCGGCGTAGGTGTCGATCAGGGTGTTCACCCACAAGATCGCCGTCTCTGGCTCAGCGTGCTCCGCGACGACGTCGATGATGCTGGTGTCTGGAACGGGCTCGGCTTGGAAAGCTCCGCTCAGTGCCTGGAGAGTGTCCAGGTAGTCAATCTCGCCCGTCAGCTCGGCCTCGCTCACTCCGGCGGGAAGTAATCCGAGGCGCACGGCGACGTCCTTCACCACCTCGCGGCTGGTCAGCACCTGCGTGTGCGTTTGCAGGTAGTCGCCGCGCTCGCGATAGTAAAAGGACCCGGTTGTAAGCGCCCGGGTCAGAGAATCGCGATACGACGCCCGGAGCCTTCCCTCTGCACGGTAGACGACGTCGGGCGTAGGGCTCAGGGTGTAGGCGAGGATCGCCGCCAGCACCGGCAGCGCGATGATCAACCACATCCTCTTCTGGAAGACCCTTATGTAGTCCCGCAGCGTCAGGTCGTATTGCACGAAAAGCCCCCGTGGCTGAATCTTCGCAGCGCGGCGCCACGTCCCCGACCGCCACTGCTACCGGAGCGTATTGTTTCATCCTCCAGACGGCAGTTTCTACCCGAAATCTCTATTACTGGCGATCTAGACCATCCTTTCTCCACATCGACGCGATCGTCGACACACACCCTGCTACGAGAGTCGCCCGCTCGATCGCAGGCGACACCATGAACCTTACCGTATCAGACAATTGGACGCTGTATTAGCCATTGATGATCAAAAACAGTGCTTCAGAAACGCCATTGGATATGACAGAATCCTGCTTGTATAGTGAGCCTACGCGCCGTCAACTCGTTCAAATGCGATGATCCCGCGCCTCAAGAAGCCTTCCGGGTGAATGAAGAGCATCGACCGCCTCGGGTGGGCGGATGGGATTTGCTTCACCTCGTACGGGCTACAGATCGGCATTCGCGCCAACACGCCTGAAGTGTTGCAGCGGGTCGCCGACCGGCTTCCACCGGGCTGGGCGCCCGCCGGCTCCCCGGAGGTCCGGCGATTGTACTCACTGATCGACGGCGGCGGCTCGACCAACTCGCGGGTCCGTCGCTTCAATATTCTGTACGCCGGCCCGCTGCGAATCGCGCGCTCGCTGGATCTCGAGCACGTCGTCGACATGGTCGAAAACGACGTCCAGCTCTACGTCGCGGAAAGGGCGCAGCGGCGAGTCTTCGTGCATGCAGGCGTGGTCGGCTGGAAGGGCAAGGCGATCCTCCTGCCCGGCAGGAGCTTCACCGGCAAGTCGACGCTGGTGAAAGCCTTGGTCGAGGCTGGTGCCACCTACTATTCCGACGAGTTCGCCGTGCTCGGAGAATCCGGGCGCGTGTCCCCGTTTCCGCGGCCGATCTGCATCCGCAGCGGATCCAACGGGCGTAGGGAGCGGCATGTGCCGGAGGCGCTCGGCGCTCATACGGCGCGCAAGTCGCTGCCCGTGGGGCTCGTATGCGTCACCAGCTACCGTGAAGGAGCGCGGTTCCGGCCGCGGGAGATATCGGCCGGGCGCGCCCTCCTCGAGCTTTTGGACAACACCGTGCCGGCTCGACGACGGCCCAAGACCTCGATGACGACGCTTCGCCGGGCGCTCGGCGAAGCGCGCGCTCTGAAGGGGGTTCGCGGCGACGCCGCCGAGACCGCCGAGGCGCTGTTGGCCCGGCTCGGGTGACAGGAGCTGACATGAGCCACGATAACTCGAAGCTACCCTTGGCAAGGCGGGAAGGCCTGCTGGTCGAGGAGCTCGGCGACGAGACCCTCGTCTACGATCGCGAGAGCCACGAGGCGCATTGCCTGAACCGCTCGGCTGCCCTGGTATGGCGGCACTGCGACGGGACCACGACCGTGCCCGACATGGTCTCGCTGCTGCAACAGGAGCTCGACATCCCGGCCGACGAGTCGATGGTATGGCTGGCGCTCGACCGGGTCGAAAAAGCCCAGCTTCTCCGCGCCCCGCCGACGCCGGCGCGCCCGGGCATCGACTACTCTCGACGGGCGGTCATCCGAACGCTCGGTCGGGCCGGAGGGATCGCGTTGGTCGTTCCGGTAGTCACCTCGATCGTCGCGCCGCGCGCCGCGCACGCGCAATCGTGCATTACCAGGGACCAGTGCGAGGAAGGCCCGGCGCCGCCCTGTTCGGGACTGCCAATCTGTAATAGGCCAGGCGACTGCTGTATGCAGGTCGACGTGGACCAGTGCGAGGCGGACGATTGCCCCTAATCGTGCGCACAGGATCGCGGTGCGGCGCCGCGGCGAGCTGATCGCGGCAGCCCTCGCCGGAGCCTGGCGGCCCGATCCGGGAACCGTGTCGCTGGGGCCCAACGAGCTGCGTCTCGTGACCCCGGCGCTGCTGAGAACCGGGGCAGGGGCTCTGGGGTGGTGGCGGCTCCGCAATTCCACCCTCCGCGACGATCCCGCCGCCCTCGAGCTCCAGCAGGCCTACCGACACCATGCGCTGCAATCTGCCCTGTACGAGGAGCGGCTCGCGCAGATCGTCGCGGCGCTTCGGGACGGCGGCATCGAACCGCTCATCGCCCGCGGCGCCGCCGCGGCACGGCTGTACCCCGAGCGCGGCTTGCGACCCTATGGGGATGTCGACGTCTGGGTGCGACCCGACAGCCACACCGCCGCCGCCCGCGCCGTCGCCGCCCTACCCCGGCTCGCTTGGCTGGTCGATTTGCACCGCCGATTCCGTCACCTGACGCGCGACTGGGATGAACTCTACGAACGCTCCGAGACGCCGCAGATCGGCGGCGAGACCGTGCGGATACTCGGCCCGGAGGATCACCTCGGCCTCATGTGCCTGCACATGCTCTACCACGGCGCCTGTCGCCCGCTGTGGCTGTGCGATATCGGGGCGGCGCTCGAGAGCCTGCCGGCAGGATTCGACTGGGAGTATTGCCTGACCGGCGACTCGCGCCACCGGCGCTGGATCACCTGCGCGATCGGCATGGCCCACCGGCTCTTGGGGGCACGCCTGCCCGACCCCGTCGGCTCGGCCGCCGATCGTCTGCCGCGCTGGCTCCTTCCCGCGGTTCTGCGCGAGTGGGGCCGGAGCAAGCATTATATGCAGAGCCCCTCGATGGCCTTCTCGTTGCGCCATCCGGCCTATGCGGTGGAGGCGCTGCGCCTCCGCTGGCCCAATCCGATCCTGGCAACCGTAGGTGTGGGTGGATCGTTCGACGAGCTGCCGCGGCTGCCCTTCCAGCTCGCCGAGTGTGTTTCGCGGGCGACGCAATTCTTGGCCGGCCTGCCGGGACAACCACGTTACAAGGCCAATTAGTACGCCACCGCCATGCCGTCCTTGTGGGGCGTCGAGCCGCCGATCATGGCGCCGGTTGCGCGATCGAAGATGATTCCCTGGGCACCGCCGACGCCGCCGATCGTCGTGCGCCGTCGCAGCACGTGGCCCATGGCCTCGAGCCTGGCGAGAACCTCCTCCGGGATGCCGGGCTCCACCGTGACGTTGAAGCCCGAGCCGTGGTTGATGCGCGGCGCCTCGACCGCCTGCTGCATGTTCATGCCGAATTCGACGACGTTCAAGAACACCTGGACGTGCTGTTGCGGCTGTACCGAGCCGCCCATCACGCCGAAGGTCATGAAGAACTCGCCGTCCTTGAAGGCCATCGCCGGAATGATGGTGTGGAACGGCCGCTTGTGGGGCGCCAGCACGTTGACGTGGCCCTCTTCGAGCGAGAACAAGGCGCCTCGGTTTTGCAGCGTGATGCCGGTGTCGGGGACCACAAGCCCGGAACCAAAGGACGCGAAAATGCTGTAGATGAACGAGACGGCGTTGTGGTCTTTGTCCATCACCTGCAGCAGGACCGTGTCGCCGTGCGGCGGCAACCCCGATTCCACCTGCTCCTGCGCCCGGTCGGCGTCGATGCGGCCGAACTGCCTCTCGCCGTACTCCTTCGAGATGAGCTCTGCCACCGGCAGGGCGTTGGCGTCGGGATCGCCCACCCACTGGCGGAGGTCGGCGTAGGCGAGCTTCTTGGCCTCGATGAAGTGGTGCAGGTACTCGGGCGAGTTGTGGCCGAAGCTCTGCATGTCGACGTTCTCGAGCATATTGATCATCTCGAGCGCGGCGATGCCTTGGCCGTTGGGCGGCAGCTCGTAGAGGGTGTAGTTCTTGTAGTCGGTGGAGATCGGCTCGACCCACGTCGAGGTGTGATCCTCGAAATCCTTCAGCGTGAGAAAGCCGTCTTTCGAGTCCGAGTAGGCAACGATGGACTCGGCGATCGGACCCTTGTAAAACGCGTCACGACCTTCGGTAGCCAACGCCTCGAGGGTCTGGGCGAGCGCCGGGTTGACGAACCGATCGCCGACCTTGGGCGCCTTACCGTCGATAAGCCAGGTTTCGTTGGCCGACGGCTCGCCCGCCAACCGGCGGGCGCTGCCAGCCCACGCTACGCTGATGCGCTCGGTAACGTGGAAGCCGTGCTCGGCGTAATAGATGGCGGGCTCGAGAATCTCGGCCATGCTCAGGCTGCCGTAGCGCTCGTGCAACGTGAACCAGCCGTCCACGGCCCCGGGCACGGTCACCGAGTAGATGCCCGGGATGCGCTCGAGCTCCTGGTTATCCAGCCGGTTCTTGAGCGCCTCCGGCGTCATGCCGTACGCGGCCCGACCGCTGCCGTTGAGGCCCACCAGCGTGTCTTCTTCCGCCATGTACACCATGGCGAACATGTCGCCGCCGAGCGAGGTGCTCTGCGGCTCGACCACGGTGAGAACCGCCGCGGTGGCGATGGCCGCGTCGATGGCGTTACCGCCCTTCTTGAGGATGTCGAGCCCGGCAAGCGCAGCCAGCGGCTGGCTGGTGGCGACCACACCGCGGTGCCCGATCGCTGGGGAGCGTTTGGTCTCGAGCGGATACGGCGAGCCGGCCCGCGGCCGGTCACCTCGCCGCCCGCCTCGTTGCTGCGAAGCCGTGGCGATGGAAACCAGCAGCATGGCGCTCAGGGCGAGAACCGTTACCAACTTGGCATTGGGTAGTCTCATCTCATGTCCTCTCGCTGGGGATGGTGTCGGCTGACGGCGCGCCGCTGCGGGCCGCTGTCTCAAGTCTCTGCTGACGGCGCGCCGATGGGCGCCGCCGTCTCGGTTATCGGCCTCCGTCGCGGCGTCCCTTGCCGGTTGGCCCGGCGTCCCAATCCTGGGCGCTCGAAATATCCGGATAACCCCACTGATCGCCGCTCCAGCCGCCGAAGCCTTCCATCTTGAAGGCCCAAAAGCCGGTCGACATGTCGGAGATGACGATCAGCCCGTCGGCGTTGCGCACGTCCACGCCCCAGGCGCCGGCCATCACGCCGCCATTCTCGTCGGTGTCCGGCAGATAGGTGTCGTAGTAGGCCACGGTGACGGGGTTCTTCGGGTCCATGACGCTGAACACTTGCAGGCCGTCGAGATAGCCGGAGACAAACACGTACGGCCAGCGCACCTCGTGGTTATGCACCAGGTGGCGCCAGTCGGCGGTCCACGCCGAGATCGGGGTGCGGATGTTCTGCACCTCGCCGTCGAGCGCCGGCTGCAGATCGAAGATCCGCAGCGGCGCGTACTGGTACTCGGTTTCGGCGATGACGTAGCGGCCGTCGGGCGAAGGAGTAAACGTGTGGCCGCGGGTCACGCCGTTGATGCCGGTGAGGCTGACGACCAGCGACGGGTTTTCCAGATCGGTGATGTCGTAGACGTAGTAGCCGCCGGTACCGCCGCCGTAGAAACGGTCGGTCTCGGTGTCGGGGTGATAGCTGGCGTAAAAGTCATGGTAGCCGCGCAGGCTGCCGGAAAATTCTTCGGGAACCGGAATGGTCGCCACCAGCGCCTCGTCGGCGCGTCCCTCGACCGCGTAGCCGAGGTCATAGACATGAGCGAACGGGCCCGAGACCGTCGACATCAACAACACCCGGCCGTTGCTGTGCTTGTAGATGAAGATGTTGTGGAAGCCGCCGAGCAGCTCGGGCTCGCGCAGCCGCGCCACTTCTTTCACCTTGGTGGGGTCGGGCAAGTCGGTGACATCGAGGATGATCGCGCCGAGGTCGGCGTCGGGGCCGCCTTGACGGAACTGCACCGCCAGCACGACGTAGTAGCGGTCGTTCCACTTGAAGTACTTGATGTCCTTGCCGCCGGCGCCGACGTGCAAGTCTTGATTCTCGATGCGCCAGCGGTACACGACCTTCGGGTTGTATGGATCGTGCAGGTCGATGATGTCCATCCCCATCTCGCCGCTGGCGCCGATCACCTCACGCGCCACGTAAGCGTAGGGGCGTGACATGTCCTGCTCGATCTCGATATCCGAGACGCTGAGGTCGGCGCCGAGCGGCAGATGCGACACCAGCTCGATGTTGTCGCTGCCGGGTTTCTCGGCCGTCCATTGCGCGGCGTCCGCACCACGTGCGCCAACAAGGACAATGGCGACGATGGCGAAGGGCAGGACCAGGGCCTCGGGCTTTCTCATCGCGGGCTTTCTCATGTAGTTCCTCCTCGGTGTTTTCTTCGCTCTTTTCTGTGGCGCGAGTCTAGCCCAGAAGCATGGTTCGCTTCCGGGAAGATCTTGGAGCCGATCCTGGACGCTCTTCACGATCAGCCACAGGGTGTCTCGCGAGGTTGCACCGAGCGCCTTGCGGATGCCGATCTCGCGGGTTCGTTGCGCCACCGTGTAGGCCTTGACGCCGTAGACACCGACGACGGCCAGGAA
>JADFNY010000434.1 GCA_022563115.1 Acidobacteriota bacterium
CGTCGGCACCTCAGCATTATGTATGGGAAAATTCGATTCATCCTAAAAATACAAAATCAGGTAGCCCAACAGGAAGACGGTTACCAGGAGCACGGTACGGCCGGTCATCCACGTCCGCGCAAAAAGGCTATCAGGACCGTGGTAAATCTTGACACCGTCGATCAGGCGGCTAACCAGCTGCTTTGTGCCTCCAATAAAGGTATCCCTGATCGGGGCTCCCACACGAACGAAAGCGGCCGTCGCTGAAGGAAGCAGCTTCCGATAGACCCAATCGGTATCCACGTTGACCGATGGCACCTCCGGTGTCTCCAGGTGTTTGCGTGCCAGAATCACGAAAGAGAGCAGAGCGAACACGAGCAACTGAAGGACCGTAATGACGTGGCTGGGCGTATACGGATCGAAATCGACGGGATAGGGGAGAATGTCGTAAAGAGGCCTCGGGAAAATACCGATAAGAACACACAGCAAACTTGTCAGGCCCATCGCAATAAGCATGTTCGGCGGGGCTTCCTTGCACCGGATCCCGGAGTCGTGGGCGAAGAACGCGAAAAACGGGATCTTGATGCCCGAGTGGTCGACGACGCCCGCCGAGGCGAACAGAAGCAGGATGTAGCCGAACGCGTAGTGAGCCTCCACCGCCCCGGTCAGGATCATCGACTTGCTGACGAAACCACTGAATAGCGGCAGCCCCGAAATTGATAGGGAGCCGATGATGCAACAGGTCGTCGTCCAGGGCATCGATTTGTACAACCCACCGAGCTCCGAAGCCTTGATGGTCCCAGCGCGGTGCAGGACGGCCCCCATCGACATGAACAGCAGCGATTTGTAGAGAATGTGGGCGAAGGCGTGGGCGGCGGTGCCGTTGAGCGCCATCTCGGTTCCCACGCCGATTCCGACCACCATGAAACCGAGCTGGTTGTTGAGGCTGTAGGCGAGCACGCGGCGGAGATCGTTCTCGATGACCGCGAAGAAGATCGGGAAGATGGTCATGGTCACCCCGATCCAAATGAGGATCTCCACGCCGGCGAAGCCGCGCGCCAGCGCGTAGACGGCCAGCTTGGTGGTGAAGACGCTCAGAAACACGGTGCCCGTGACCGTGGCCTCCGGGTAGGAGTCCTGCAACCAGTTGTGAAGCAAAGGAAAGGCGCACTTGATACCGAAGGCGATGAAGATCAGTTGTCCACCCAACCCGTCGAGACCGAGGTGGCCGAAAGCAATCGAGCCGGTCTCGAAGTAGTGAGCAACGGTGCCTAGCAGCAGCAGCACGCCGGAGGCGACGTGGACAATCAGATACCGCATGCCGCTCTTGTACGATCGCTCGGTGCGCCCGGCCCAAATTAAAAAAACCGACGAGACCGCCAACAGCTCCCAGTAGACAAACAGCGTGATCAAGTCCCCGGCGAAGGCGGCGCCGATCGCGCTTCCAGCGTAGACCAGGGCGGCGACGTGCTGTCCGCTCTCGTTTACACGGAGCGCGTAGATAACGGCGAGGAACGTGGCGATGTAGAAGATGAGCCCGAACACCAGGCTCAGCCGGTCGACGCGCACCACATCGAGCGAATAGGCGAAGGTCGAGACCCGGTGCAGGACGACGCCCCCTTCCAGTTGCGCCGACAGAGAGCGCTGCAGCCACAGCAATTGACCGAAGCCGATCGCCGGGAGGAGGAGCATGTAGGCGGACCGGAGGCGGCCGCGCAGCAATGGGATAAGGAGCGACCCGAAGATCAGGATCCAGCCGGGAGGAAGACTACCGATCATAGTAGTCCTCCGGCCGCATCACGATCTTCCGCAGCTGCTTTGCGGCGAACACGATGAACACGTACGAGACGAACCCGAAGAAGGCAGAGAAACCGAAGTACTGCTCGAGCGGGTGCTCGGCGTGCTTGTCGTAGAGCAGGTCGGCGCCGAGCAGCAGCAGGCACACGACCAAGAGGCTGTAGTAGATCTTGCTGACATTGCCCGGCTGGTCGAGCCAATACTTTTTCTCGTCGGTCGTCGGAGCGGGAGTCGCCGCGGCGCTGTCGGAGTCTGCGCCGTTGGGCGCCGGGGTCCCGGTATCGTCTTGCGTCGTCACGGCATCACGATCGGTGTCAGCAGCCGGTACAGCTCATCGGCGTAGAAGAACAAGAGCAGGCAGCCCAGCGCCGTCGTGCCCAGGGCCAGCAGGCAGAACATCGGGGCTTCCTTGATCACCGCGCTCTCGTTGGCCGCCGCAGCCACGTTGCCCACGCCGTCGGAAATCGAGGTGTCCGTCGCCGCCGGCGGCGGCACGAAAAAGGCGCGGGCGACGATCGGCATGAGGTAGGCGACGTTCAGCAGCGAGCTGATCAACAGCACGCCCACCAGCACCCGCTGTTCCGCCTCCAGCGCCCCCAAGGCGAGGAACCACTTGCTCCACGCCCCGCCCATCGGCGGCAAGCCGATGATGCTGAGCGCTCCGATGAAGAAGGCGGTCATCGTGATCGGCATCGTCC
>JADFNY010000107.1 GCA_022563115.1 Acidobacteriota bacterium
CACGACGCGAGTCAGGATTGGGCCGAGGTCCGGGACGAGCTGCAAGAGGAGATCCGCGGGTCGACTCCTGACGGTTGAAGCCTCGGCTTCGTATTGGCCGCGAAGCCCGGCGCGACATCCGTTACGCGGCGGTTTGGTACGAGACAGAGCGTGCGGGGCTCGGGTTTCGGTTTTTGTGTGAGATCGACCGTTTGCTCGAGCGGATCGTCGCTGGCCCCGCGCAGTTCCCGCAGATAGGCCGACGCGCGCGAAGGGGCCTGATTCGACGATTCCCGTTCGCAGTCTACTTCACGACCTCGGAAACCGAAGTGATCGTCCGAGCCGTCTTGCACATGCGGCGGCATCCAGACACCTGGAAGCGCGAGGACGAGCCGCGCGGATCGCGTTGATGTCTTCTGTCAGGTAATCAGGACGTCGGCGAACATGCCGCGATAGTGACGATACCAGTCGCTCTGGAAGCGCTCGCGCGGATCGTAGCGGCGCTTGCGGCGCAGGAAGCTCACCATCCGCGGGTGCGCCGCCTCCACCTGGTCGCGGCGGGCCCAACGGTGGTAGGTCAGGTAGTAGCTGCCGCCGTGATCGAGCCCCGCGTCGATCAGTCCGCGAAACGCCTCGGCCGCGCCCTGGAGGCCGCTTTCCGTATGATCGACGTGGAGGTTGAAGATGATGCAGGCCCAAGGCTCGCGCGCCCACGCCAGGTAGCTCTCGTCGTCGCGCTCGATCAAGCGGATGGTGCCGTAGATCAGCGGCGTCGTCCCGCTGTGGAGTCGCTCACGCGCGTTCGCCATGAACGCGGTGAGCGTCGGCCGCGGCACGTAGATCTCGGTGATCATCTCGCTCGAGGCGTGCAGGTGGCCGAGTTGCTCCGAGAGCGCCACGTGGTAGTCGTCAGCGTAGTAGCTCATCTGGTGGCTGTCGGACCAGTAGATCTGCCCCGACGTGCTCGTGTAGTAGCCGGAGTACAGGTCGAAAGCCTGGGCCGGGTCGGCGTGCGCCAGGTACCCGAGGCGGGCCCAGTCGTCGTCGGATAGCTGTGCCTGAACCGCCGGCGGCGGTGTGTCGTCGGGAACCGGTCGGTAGCAGCAAAACACGCCGTTGCGTAGGAAGCGGTCGTCGTTGGCGCCGGTGGCGAACTGGAAGTCACCATACTCGAATCCCGCCGCGATGCGCTCGTCGAACGCGGCCACCAGATCGTCGATATCGAGCATGTCGACGACGCGCTCGACCTTGCGGCGGGGCGCCAATCGTAGGCGCACCGAAGCAATCGGGCCGAACAACCCGTAGCCGCCGATCGCCAACGAGAACAGCTCGGCGTTTTCCTGGCGCGAGCACATCCGGGAGACACCGTCGGGGTCGACGATGACGAACGACTCGACGTCCTGGATGATCGGCCGCAGCATCAAGCCGCGGCTGTGCACGTTGGCCGACAGCGCCCCGCCGATCGACAGGCGGTCGGCGCCGGTTTGTTTCTGCACGATCCCCCATGCCCGATCGGTGCCGCGTTGCTCTCGCTCGAGCCAGGACACCAGCTCAGGCCACTGGATGCCGCCCTCGACCTCGACGATACCGGCCACCCGATCGAACGCGAGGACCCGGTTCATCCGGGTGGTATCGATCAGCGTCGTCGCGTCGCCGAACTGCTGCCCGCCCATGGCGTGCCGGCCGCCGGCAATGCTGATCTGGGTGTCGTCGCGCGCGGCGCGGCGCACCAGTTGCTGCAATTCCGCGGCCGCGGCCGGCTGCTCGATCCGTGCCACGCGGCTGGGGTTGAGCTGCGAGTGAACGTCGTTGACGACGACTCCCGCTTGGCGCTTCGGCCGGGCGAACACTGCCGCCGGAAAGACCGCAGAGAGCGCGCCGCGCGCAGGAAGCTACGTCGCGTTGTGACGAAAGACTTGCCCATCCGGTCGGCTCCTGTCGTGCGGCGGGCGCCGCGTCGTCAGCAGGGTGCCGAAAAACCCCGGGGGGAGCCCTTGGCAGCACCCTGCTTCAGGATGTTTCGCCGACCACTAAAGCGGCGCGGAACAAAAGATACAGGGCGACCGCTTGGACCACGTGGTAGAGGGCGTTGTGGTCGAAGTAGACCGGGTGCAAGCCGATTGAGGCGCTCTGGGCGGCGGCGCCTACGATGGTCATCGCGATCCCGGAAAGCGCCGGCACAACCCCAGCCGGCCGACCCCGCCACCCGTTGCGCGCGAAGACGAACATCATGAACAGGGCCGCCGGCAAGTAGGCGGCGATGGCGACGACGAACTCGCGGCTGACGAACACCACCACGCCTCCGTAGCCGATCAGCGCCATCCCCAGGCCCGGATTCAACCTGCGTGCTCTCTCGCGGCCCCACCCGACACCGGCGCCCGCACGCACCAGCGCCGCGGCGATCACCCCGACGCACAGCATGGTGATCACCCACAGCGTGCGAATAGCAGGGCCCTCGGCGTCGGGCGGGAAAAAGCCGTGAACCGTACCGCCGAGCAACGACGCCGCCGAGGTCGCCGCGAAAACGACGGTCCACGCCGCGTCGGCGCCACGGCGGGCGAGCAGGGCCGCAAAGACGCCGCACTCCACGGCGAGCAGATAGTCGGTCAGCGCCACCGCCGGTTCGTGCAGCATCACGGGGGTACCTCCCAAGCCAACGGCCCGGCTAGCCGGGGTCGCGGTTGACCGTGTCCGGCGAGAACGCCGGGACACAGACGGCGATGTATTCGGCGCCCTCGGGCCCCGGCGTGCTGTAGCGAACCCATTCGCCGCGGTGTGCGATGACGCCCTGCCCCACCTCGACGTCCATGCTGCCGCCGTCGAACTCGACCCGCAGCGAGCCCCTCAACACCAGCGTGTACTCGTCGAAGTCGGGCGTCTGTGCCGGCTCGATCCAGCCGCTCGGGCTGCGCATGTGCGCCACCGAGACGTCCGCTGTTTCAGAGTTCACCCGGCCGACGTACTCCTGGATGATCTTCGGCTTGTTGCCGGCGGCTTTGATCGTCGTCGGCTTGTCGATGAGGGTGGGCATTCAGCGCCTCTCCCGGGAGTGTAGTCGACCTCGTCGATGCGACCGGGCGCTGATCCGTCAGCGTTTGCGCAGCGCGATGTCGAGGTTGCGACGAGCCTCCTCGTAGCGCGGCAGCAATCGCAGCGCCTCACGATATTTCAGGATCGCGCCCTCGATGTCACCCTGCTCCTCGAGCGCCACACCGAGGTTGTTGTGCGCCTGGGCGTTGTCGGGGTCGGTGATCAGCGCCTCCCGGAAGTGACCAGCGGCTTCCTGGAGACCGCCATAGGAGAGAAACGTCACACCCAGGTTATTGTGCGCGTCGGCGTTGACTGGGTCGAGCTCGAGGGCTCGTGTCCACGCCGTGACCGCCGACTCCACATCACCGCGCTCTGCGAGCATGACACCGAGGTTCACGTAGGCGCCGACGTAGTCGGGGCGCAGGTCGATTGCGGTGCGGAAGTGAAAGAGCGCCTCGTCCACTTCTCCCCTCGAGACGAGCGCGAGTCCGAGGTTGTAGTGCGAGTAGGCGTGACCAGGGTCGATCTCCAGGGCGCGCCGGTAGCGGGAAATCGCCTCGTTGATCTCGCCCCTCCGGCCGAGCGCCACGCCCAGGTCGTAGTGAACTCTCGGATCCTCGGGGACCACATCGAGCCGCTTCTCATAGCCGGCGATGGCGTCGTCGAGAGACTTGGCTGCGAAGTCTGCGGCCAGTCGTTCGCGGTCGCCCGGGTTCCGCGGCAATACCTGAAGCCAAACGTCTCCCATCTCATCCGACGACTGCGGCCCGTAGGTGACGCGGCGCGGCGGCTGGTTCGGGTTGCGGACGTTCCCGGCGGAGTTGTCGTAGACGAAGCGCATCTTCAACCTGCTCCGTGCGGGTAGCGCCACCGGTGTCTCATAGCGGTATACGTCTTGCCAGTTGAAGTCCCAGTCGCGTATCCACAGCAGCTGGCGCGAGTCGCCGCCGGGAAGCTCCGCCCACACCTTCATCTCCTTGCCCAGATAGTGGGCGTGCGGATAGATGCTCAGCAGCTCCACCGCGACCGGCACCTCGTATTCGTCTTCAATGACGTAGGCGGGCTCACCCGCGGGGATGTCGAGTGTTTGCGATCCGAGGCGCAAGAGGAACGGCACGAGCTCCGGAGGGCGGTCGGAGAAGTAGAAGCCGATCTTCGGCTGGATTCTTTCTTCCTGCCCCGTCGGCAGCATGTGGAGCTGCAGAACCAGGTCGGTGCCGCGGTCGAGCCGCCAGCTCATCGCGTCGGTCCCGGCATAGGGGACCTTCCCGGGCGTCCAGCCGAGGAAGTGCCCATCGGGGCTGTGCGCCTTGCTGAAGACGTCCATGGTGCCGACGTAGCCGGGCTCTGGGTCGGCGTCGTCGAGCACCCGGGACGAACGCGTCTCGTCGATCGCCATCACGGCGTGATGCACGATGCGCCGGTTCCCCGACTGCAGGTCGATAGCGCGAACGTAGCGGCGGGCGTCGATCGGAATGGGAATCACGAAGTCACGGAACACGTCGACGCCCTCGGCCGGGAGGGTGTAGGGACTCGACAGCTCTACGACCAGATCCGGCTCGCCCAGATCCCACTCGCGGGCGAACACCGGAGCCTCCGGTAGGTCGGCGGGGTCTCCTTCCGGGGCCCCCGCCCCGACCCAAGCCGCGATCAGCTCGACGTCCCGCCGGCTCAGCCGACGCTCGCCGGCAAAGCGGCCCCAGCCGGGCTCCGGCAGCCACGGCGGCATGAAGCCGCTCCCCGTCACCTCACCGATTTGGGGCGCCCGTCGCTGGGCGTCGTCGTAGGTGAGCAAGCTGAATGGGCCCACGCCCTCTGGCCGGTGGCAAATGACGCAGTTGTCAGAGAGGACCGGCGCGATGTCGCGGCTGAAGTTGACGTCCTGGGGAATTGCCACCGGCCGCGTGCTCGCCCCGGTGGCGCCCCCGGAAGACCGTTCTTCCCCGGCCGCCGCGCCGCTGTCCGGAGCATTGTCACCGCTCGCTTCTCCCGGACCGCCGCACGCCGCGAGCACCAACGCGAGCGGCAACAAGCACGAAGGCCGCTGCCCTCGCCGGGGCAGAGACCACCTGCGCAACGTGCTGAGGTCAACGAAGAGAGATATGCACATGGGTAAGAGCGACAATAGCCCCATACAATGGCCCCTTCAATGGCGCTGCTCCCGGCACTGGAAGTAGACCTCCTCAGGAGCGGCGCGCCACGGCGCGCTCGATCAGCAGCGCGGTGAGCTCCTCGAAGGAAATCCCGGCCTCGCGGGCGGCGTCGGGGAACAGGCTCGTCGGCGTCATACCCGGCATCGTGTTGAGCTCGAGAAGGATCGGTTCGCCCTCTTCGGGAACCATGAAGTCGGCGCGCGACAGATCGCGGCAACCGAGCGTCTCGAACGCCAGTACCGCGACCTCCTGGGTGCGGAGGTACTGCTGGTCGGACAGCGGCGCCGGCATGATGTGGTCGGAGAGCCCGGGCGTGTAGCGGTGCTCGTAGTCGTACCAGGATCCGGCCGGCGTGGTGATCTCGACGACCGGCAGCGCCTCCGGATCGCCGTCGCGCTCGAGGATCGCGACAGTGATCTCCTTGCCCTCGATGCGGCGCTCGATCAGCACCCGGTCGTCGAAGGCGAAAGCCTGCTCGATCGCCGGCGCCAGATCGTCGACGTCTTTCCCGAACACGATGCCGAGCGCTGAGCCCTGGCTCGACGGCTTGATGACGACGTCCTGACCGAGCGTATCGACAACCCGTTGCGCCCCCGCCTCGGCACCCTCGCGCTCGTAGACGACCACGTCGTCGGCTACCGGCAGGTCACGGGAGCGAAACAGCTGCTTGGCGATGACCTTGTCCATCGCACAGGCGCTCGAGGGCACGTCGCAGCCGACGTACGGCAGCCCCATTACGTCGAGAAAGCCCTGGAACGTCCCGTCCTCCCCCGGCGGGCCGTGAAGTGCCGGAAACACGACATCGGCGAACAGCGCGCCAAAGCCACCGTCGACAAATTCCTCCTGCTCCAAGAGGCTGACGTTGAAGTAGGTGGCGCGCAGCGCCTCGGCGACGCACCTACCGCTGACCCGCGACACTTCCGCCTCGGCCGACGGGCCACCGCAAACGACGGCGACTACCGGGCTTTCCTTCATCTCATCAGATTACATCCGCGGTGCGGCCGGCGTGCATCACGTCGCCAGCGATCGCGGGTTTCACCCTAGCGAAGGGGGCGAGGCGCCGAATTCACGACTAGCGCAACGCCGGCGTCCTGGCCGGCGGGTGCCGGTGCTGCGTCGCCTGTTCATAGGCGTAGGCGATGGCGATCAGCCGCGGCTCCGTCCAGGCGTCACCGAGGATCTGTAGCCCGGCGGGCAGCTGCTCGCCGCCTTCCTCGATCCAACCCATCGGCACCGTGATGGCGGGAAAGCCCGTCTGCGGCGAAAGCACTTGGCTGTTGTCGCCGCCCGGCGAGCGCAGATCGCCGATCAGGCGCGGCACGTTGGCCCAGGTCGGAAAGACCACCGCATCGAGCCGGTTTTCGGCGAGGATGCCGCTGACGTGCTCGGCGAAGCGCCGCTTGTTTCCATCCTGCTCGGCACAACGAACGGCAGGATCCTCCAAGCTCTCGTCGAGGCTGCGCCGGAGCCGGTCGCGCACCGTGCGGTCGAAGTCGCCCGACTCGACCACGTCGTTGAGCGTTTTGACCGGCGCGTCGGGTCCGAGCGTGGCGAGGTAGGCGTTGAGGTCGTAACGAAAACGGCGGCAGCCGAACCGGTTGCGCTCATCGAGCATCGGGATCTCCAACGGATCGACGATCTCGGCGCCGGCGGCGCGTAGGTCCTCGAGCGCCCGGTTGAAGAGCTCGAGCATGCGCGGGTCGCCGCCCTCGCGCTCGGCGATCTGGCGGACGACGCCGATGCGGGCGCCGTTCAGCGCCCCGGCGTCGAGGAACTGCTTGTAGTCAGCGGCGCGGCGGGCGTCGGCCTCGGCGGTCACTGGATCGGCAGGATCCGTCCCCGCAAGGACATCGAACACCGCCACCGCGTCGGCGACCGAGCGCGCCAGCGGCCCGCCGATGTCGTTGGCGAAGTTCAGCGGCACGATGCCGTCGCGGCTCGTCAGGCCCATCGTCGAGCGGATCCCTACCAGGGCATTGTGCGACGACGGGCCACGGATCGAGTTGCCCGTGTCCGTGCCCAACCCGACGGCACCCATGCTTGCCGTTACCGCGGCCGCGGTGCCACCGCTGCTGCCGGCCGGCACCCGGTTGGTGGCGTACGGGTTGCGGGTAAAACCGGGGATGCGCGAACCGATCGTCTCGTTGGGCGAGAAGGCGAACTCGGCCATGTTCGATTTGGCAAGGACGATGGCCCCGGCCTCGAGGATCCTGCGCACCTGGAACGAATCGTCGGGCGGCATCGACTCGGCGAGCGATGCGGAACCGGCGGAGGTCGACATGCCGGCGAAATCGTAGTTGTCCTTCACGATCATCGGGATGCCGTGCAACGGCCCGGTCAGGCCCGACGCCGCGAAGGCGGCGTCGAGCTCGTCGGCACGCTCCAGGGCGAGCGGGTTGACCTCGATGATGGCGTTGAGGGCCGGGCCGCGCCTGTCGTAGGCCTCGATGCGCTCCAGGTAGGCCTCTACCAGCTGCCGCGCCGTCACCCGCCCATCCTGCATCGCCTGGTGGATCTCGGCGATCGACGTTTCAACCACGTCGAAGCCGCCGCCTTGGCTGTCGGTGTTGGGCAGCTCGGCGCTGCACGCTGTCAACGACACCGCGCTGCAGGCGAGGATCGCCATCAAGGTCCCGCGACCGGACCAACGGAACAGCGAAACTCGAGCCTCGACGCGGGACGTCATTCTTCGCACCCCGTAGCGATCGCCAGCGCCTTGCACACGTCGACCATCCTCTCTGTAGAAACCCTGCCGATATAGCGTTTCAGGCGCGACTTCTCGACGGTCTGGACGTGGTCCAGATTGACTGCCGAATCGCGCTTCAGCCCCTCGTCGACGCCCACGATCACTTCGCTCGGAGCACCGTGGATCGTCGACGTGACGGGAGCCACCATCACGGTATGCAGGAGCCCAATCACCTCTTGGCGCGTCAGCACCAGGACGGGTCTGCGCTTGTCCGGCCGCCGAAACGAGTACATCCATAGCTGCCCCCGGGCTAGTCGTTCGGCCACGTTCCTTCGTCCTCCCAGCCCTCGAGCTCGTCGTCGGCGCCTCCCGACGATCCGTACGCGCTCTGGTATCCCCGGGTAATGGCGTCACGCCGACGCTGCTCGAGGTACTCCGCGGCCACCCGTCGCAAAACCGCCGATCGTCCCTCTTCCCGCACCACGGCGTCGTCATCGAGCTCAGCGAGAAGCTCCTCATCGAACATGACCTGTATAGGTTTCATGTTGATAGTTTATGTTGGATTCTTATACATGACAACCTTTCCAGCAGCGCACGCCCGGATCACTCGTCGGGTGATCCCTCTAGCAGGTAGTCGAAGTCGATGAGCTCGGCGCCGTTCTCGGTGCAGATCGCGAAGCCCTCGCCGCCGCCGTACATCTGCACGCCGGCGTAGCGGCCCTGCTTGTCGAGGACGAAAAAGCGCACGTTGAAGGCCGGTTCCCCGCGGCTGTTGAGCAGCCGCTCCTCGATCGTGTTGGCGCGGATGCGGCGCAGGCCCTCGAGCGCGGCGTCCTTGGGGTGCATGCCGTCGCGCATCTTCTCGACGATCAGAAACGACGACAGGTTGAAGAGGTTGGCCTCGCCGCGGCCGGTGGAGCCGCAGGCGCCGACGTCGCCGTCGACGTAGAGGCCGGCGCCGAGGATCGGCGAGTCACCAGCCCGCCCCGGGATCTTCCACGACAGGCCGCTGGTCGTCGTCACCCCACAGATCTCGCCGGCGGCGTTGATGCCGTTGCAGTTGATCGTCCCCCAGAAGCTGTGCTCGGGGATGAGGCCCTCGCGCACCATATCGAGGCCGGCCTGGTAGCCGCGCCAGGCGAGGTCGCGCTGATGGGTGCGGGCCTGTTCCAGGGCGCGGGTTTGCCCCGGCTGGCGGGCGGGTTTGTTGATCCCGCGCGTCGCCCCGTTAGCGGTCTTCTTGATCCCACCCACCTCCCCGCGCACGCCGCCCGCTTCGCGCTTGCGAAGGGGGCGATCGTTCGGATCCAAGTAGTGCTCGGGGTCGACCCGCTGCCGCCACTCGAGCCACAGCTCACGCGAGCGGTCGGTGTTGAGGTCGTCCTCGATCTCGAATCCCATGTTGCGGGCGAAGTCCTGGGCCCCCTGGCCTACCAGCAGGTGGTGATCGGTATAGTCGGCGACGGCTTTGGCGACCAGCGAGGGCGTGCGTACGCCCTCGAGGGCGGCGACACCGCCGGCGCGCTTCTTCGGCCCGTGCATGCAGCATGAGTCGAGCTGCACGACGCCGCGCTCGTTGGGCAAACCGCCGTAGCCGATCCCGATCTCTGTGGGGTCGTTTTCGGCGATGTTGACGCCGGCGATCAGGGCGTCGAGCACATCCTCGCCCTCGCTGATCATCTGGAACGCCTTCTCGACCGCGTTCATGGTGCCGCCGTTGCGGTAGCCGAAGCCGCTGTAGTCGGAGATGACCATCGGCGTCGTGCCCTGCGCGGTAAGCATCTCCGGGCTTCGGGACGGGGACGGCTCCGAGCGCCCAGGTTCGTGGAAAGGAGTCGCC
>JADFNY010000435.1 GCA_022563115.1 Acidobacteriota bacterium
TGGTCGGGGCGGACCATCCTCCCGACGTTGCTCGCGTGGTGGATGCCGCTGTAGAAGTCCACGAACGCCGGTGGCGGGATGGGGACTCGGAGGTTCGCCACTGCTAGGGGGATCAGCGCGTGCTCGCGAAGCCTTTTCTTTTTCTGGAGGTCTTTGTTGTCTTTTAGCAGAAGGTGATAAACGACTTTGCGAAGCTCGCGGATCGAGTCACCGTCGAGGTTGATGAAGCTGTCGAGGATCGGGAAATCCTCTTCGCTGATCAGCCCCTTCTCCATGAGCGACAGCAGGTCGAGGGCATAGCCGCCGATCGCGACCACGACGCACTCGTTGCGCCCTTTCGGTGCGGCGAGCCCGAACGGCAGGTTCTGGATCGGAAAGTGGTTCTGCGGGCTGTACTCGACCCAGCTACGGGCGTCGGCGGGGATCACAAACTTGTCCATCTTAGATCAGTCCTAGTCTCTTGAGTCCTTCGATCGGCTCGTCGTACGTGCAGGAGCCGTACCCCCCGAAATAGAGCCACCACTCGTCGATGTCCTTTAGGCTGAGGGTGCTTCCGAGGCATTCGACCGTTTGGTCAGTAAATCTGAAGAGCTTTCCGTCCTCGATCTTGAGGATCTGCTCGACTTCGGCGACCGTGGCGTTCTGGATCATCGCGAGCGCGGCGGCGACGAAGACGTTGAGGAAGCCGTGGTGGTAGACATCGATGTCCTTGTCGTAGTGGCGCACCGGCTCGTGCAGCCCGGCGGTGAACTTGAACGGCGACTCTAGCCCGGCGACCTCGTAGATGAAGGACGCGACCTGTTCGACGCTCGGGAACTGCTCTTTCTTGACCCCGCCGAGGCGGGCTTTGAACCCGACGCCTTCGACTACGCTCGCCAGCTCAGCCATCGCCTCGTTCGCGCCGTCCTCCCAGGGAAACTCGACGTAGACGTCTATCTCGCGCTCCTCGAACCAACTGTAACTCTTTTTCAGCGCGCCTGCACACCCGGCCAGTTCGTCACCGATCGGCAGTTTGATCTCAAGGCCCGTAACGTCGAAGCAGCCGACTTGCGCCTTGATCAGAGACTGTTCGTATTGGAGGCTCTCAGAGGCAGTCGCCCCTGATGAAAGTGCCTTGGCGATGACAGTCGCGGGAACCCGGTCGTCTGGGTCGTCGCTCATCTCGGACCAAATCGCCGCACCTTCGGCGAGCTGCGAGCCCGCGATCACGAACCGGTTGACGATCCAGGCGCTCTCGGACTCCATGACCGAACGGTACTCTTCAAGCGCAGGCTTCAAGTCGAGCTTCGCCGGCGGGAAGAGGCCGGCGTAGTCGATCGGTTGATTGATCAGCCGCGAAAGCGATTCGGTCACGAGCGCATTCTATCCGGTCGGCTTTCGGCGTGTCCGAAGAGGGGTCGAAAGGTAGAATCGCCCTGCTTCTACGACGCTAGAAGGAACACACATGCGCGTTCTCATCGCCGACGACGACCCCATCATCCGACTCGACCTCAAACAGATGCTCGAGAGCCTGGGGTACGAGATCGTCGCCGAGGCCGAAGACGGCGAGGCCGCAATCAGGCTTGCCCGCGATACCGAACCCGATGTCTGCGTGCTCGACGTCAAGATGCCGGCCATGGACGGGATCGACGCGGCGCAGGTGCTTGCGGACGAGCAGATCGCACCGGCGATCCTCCTGACCGCGTACAGCGACCAGGAGCTGATCTCGCGCGCCAAGGATGCCGGAGTGTTCGGCTACCTCGTCAAACCGTTCAAGCCGAGCGACCTGTCGCCGGCGATCGAGGTCGCCAAGAGCCGGTTTGAGCAGAACAAGCTTCTGACCAAGGAGTTGAGCTCGCTGCAGGCCCGGCTGGAAGCGCGGCGTTTGATCGAGCAGGCCAAGGGTTTGATGATGAAGAGCGACGGCATCACCGAGGACGAAGCGTACAAGCGAATCAGAGAGCAGTCGATGAACGATCGCACGAGCATGAAAGAGGTCGCAGAGGCGATCATCGCCGCGCAGATGACGTGATCCGTCAATTTCTTCGGATATTCGTACTCGCCGGTGGGTTTCACTTTTGGCGCGAAATTCTTGAGTTGCTCAACAATGTCGACAAACATAGGCACTTGCATCTCGTCACCGCAAGCACAGATGGCGGATTCTTCAATCCAGGTTTGCCAATTCAACTCGCTGACGCTACCTTTATCCACCAAGGCGCTGTGGATAACAATACAATACTTGCCCGTGTTCCCAGTGGATACAAGCATGTGAATTTCGCTCCGGTCATGGGCATAGCGTTCGACCCTAGAGGGCAAGAAGTCCCCGGAGAGTCTGTGATTGCCTTGATGTCCCTCATTAACTATATTGTCGGAGATATTGTCAACGAATTTGACCATGCCTTCTTTCCTTAACGAGCCGATATACCGATAGCAATTATATAACCCCTAACAGCGCAGGCGTTCGCTCAAAGTGCGCGGGATGC
>JADFNY010000108.1 GCA_022563115.1 Acidobacteriota bacterium
CCACTCACGCGCCGTCATGCCCTCCCCCTGCGCGGCGTTGACGTCCGCACCTTGCTGCAGCAGCGCCCGCACCGTCTCGGTGTCGCCCCGCATCGCCGCGTCGGCGACAGGCGCGTTGAGCGGAGCCGCAGCTATCAGGGCGATCGCGGACAGCGCAATGATCGTTGCCGCGCCTCGTGAGCGCTTCATGGCGCCGTCAGCGAGAGCTCGCCGCTGCTGTCACCGAAGCTCTCGAGATCCTCCATGCCGAGATTGTGCATCAGCGTCAACATGGCGTTGGCCATCGGTGTTCCGTCTTCCACCTTGAGGTGCAGGTTACCCTCGAGCTGGCCGTCTGCGTGGCCGAGGAAGATGAGCGGGCAGCGACGATGGTTGTGAATATTGGCGTCGGCCATCGGCGAACCCCAGATGATTGCCGTCTTCTCCAGCAGGTTGCTGTCGCCCTCCTCCGTGTTTTTCAGCTTCTCGAGGAAATACGGCAGCATGCCCATGCGGTACTGGCAGATCTTGTTGAAGTCCATGATCCGCTCTTCGCGGTTGCCGTGGTGCGACGCCGGGTGAAATCCGCGGTCCGAACCGCTGTCGGGGAACGTCCGACTCTGCGCGTCGCGCCCGAGCTTGAACGACATGACCCGCGTCATGTCGGTCTGCAGCGCCAGCACCTGGAGGTCGTACAACATCTCGATGTGCTCTTTGAACGAGTCGGGCACGCCCGCCGGGGCCGCCGGCAAGGCGCGCTCTTCGCCGCTGGAATTCTGCCTCTCGACCATCTCGATGCGGCGCTCGATCTCGCGGACGTCTTCGAGATACTTGTCCATGCGGGCCCGGTCGGCGGCGCCCAGTTGCTTGCGGGCGTCGGCGACGTCACGGGCGATCCAGTCGAGGATGCTGCGACGCGTCGCCCGGCGCTCGGCCCGGTCTTCGGGCGACGAGCCCCTCCCGAACAGCATGTCGAAGGCGACGCGGGGGTCGCGGATCATCGGCAGCGGATCGGTGGGCGACGCCCAGCTGATCGAGTCGGTGTACACGCAAGAGTAGTTGTAGGTGCAGCCGCCCGCCTGATCGAGGTTCTCGATGCAGAACTGCATCGACGGCAGCGGTGTCTCCTGGCCGAAGCGCTGGGCGTACATCTGATCCAGCGAGGTGCCGACGAAGATGTCGGAGCCCTGGGTCTGCTTGGGATGCGACTGGGTCAGGAAAACAGCGCTCGAGCGAAAGTGATCGCCGCCGATCTCCGGCGCGGTGAAAGCTTCCGCCATGCGGCAGTCGGTGTTGCTGATAATCGTCAGGTAATCCTGGTAGTCACGCAGAGGGGCCAGCGCATTCTCCTCGCTCAGGACGAAGTCGCGCCCCGTCGTCTCGGGCGCGAACAGATAGCGGGACGCCCCCCAGTCGTTGCACCCGGGCAGTCCGTGAACTTCCTCGATACACACCAGCCGGGTCGGCTGGCTCGGCGGCGAGGACGCCCTCGGCGCCGGCCGCCCAGCCGGTACCATCGCGTCCAGGAACGGCAACGCCACCGTCGCCCCCACGCCGCGGAGAAATGTCCGGCGGGGCAGGTGCTTTCCAGTGATGAAATCCATTCGTCGGGGTCTCCTCGCGGGAACCGCTAGTGCCGGCCGATTCCCGTCGCTTGTTCGGTGGGTATCATCTCCAGTCGCTTGCTTTGAAATGCGTTGCTGCTCACCACACCGAGGATGAACGATGACATGCGGTAGCCGTCTTGTTCGGCTGCACCGGCGATTGCTCTCACCGTCGGCTGATCGAAGTATTCGATACGCCGACCCAGTGCGTAGGCCAGCAGGTTCTCGGTAAACGTCCTCACCAGCGGGATCGGACGCTTCAACAGAACGTCGACGAGCTCGCTCGGGGTCGAGATCGGCGTGCCGTCGTAGAAGTCGCCGCGCGTATCGAGCTGGATGCCGTTTTCGCGCACCCGCCACTTCGCGGTGACGTCGAAGTTGTCGAGCGCCAAGCCGATCGGGTCCATGAAGCGATGGCACGAGTTGCACATGGGCTCCTCGCGATGGAGCACCATGCGCTCGCGGGTGGTGAGCATCCGCCCGTCCATAGCGTCCGAGGTCTCGTCGAGCGAGGGCACGTTCGGGGGTGGCGGCGGCGGCGGTGTACCCATCAGCACCTCCATTACCCACTTGCCGCGCAGCACCGGGGAGGTGCGGTTAGCAAACGAGGTGAGCACCAGGATGCTGCCGTGGCCCAGCACGCCACGGCGCCGGTCGTCCGGGTACTCGACGCGGCGGAAATGGGTTCCGGCGACGCCCGGGATCCCGTAGTGGAGCGCCAGGCGCTCGTTCAGGAACGTGTAGTCGGCGTCATACAGCTCCAGGAGGCTGCGGTCCTCGAGCACCAGGTTGTAGAAAAATAGCTCGGTCTCGCGCCGCATGGCGTCGGCGAGGTTGTCGTCGAAGTTGGGATAGAAGTTCGGGTCCGGGTGAACCTTGTAGAGGTCCTGGAGACGAAACCACTGGGCCGCGAACCGAACCGCGAGGGCTTCGGCGCGAGGATCATCGAGCATACGGCGCGCCTGCCGCTCGAGCTCGCCGGGCGTCGAGAGCCTGCCCTCGGCGGCGATCGTCTGCAGCTCCTCATCCGGCGGCGCACCCCAGAGGAAAAACGACAGGCGGGTGGCGACGTCGGTATCGTCGAGGCGATAGATCTCACCGGGGGCGACATCGTCGGGCTGGCGCTCGAGCCGGAAGACGAAGTTCGGACTCGCCAGGATGGCCTCGAGCGCGGTGCGGATACCGACCTCGAAACCGCCCTTCTCTGTGCCGGTCTCGTAGAACGGCATCAAGGCGTTGATCTCGTCGGCGCTCAGGTCACGACGGTACGCCTCGCTGCCCATCCGGGCGATGATCTCGCGGGCGCAGGGCCGCCCTTCCGCCGGCACGGTCGGGCGACAGGTGAAGATTTTCTCGCGGCTCGGCGTATCGGAGAGTCCGGTGATGCCGTTCGGCCCGCGGACGATCAGGTCCCTCAGGTGGGGGAGCGTCGTGACCCCGGCGCCGCCCGAACCGCCGCCGGCAAACGACCAGTCGTGCGGTCGGATCAAGTCTTCGTAGGGACCGTCACTGCGGCGGATAAACACCGCGGCGACCCGGTGCTGGCCGGCGCGCACGAAGATCGGCTCGGTCTGCATCGGCGTGCCGCCGCGACCATCGGCGCCGAGCTGGCGGACGGTGTTGTAGGCGAGCAGCGCCACCCGCTCGCCGTTGATCGAGATGTCGATATCCTCCAGCCGCGTGTTGGCGCCGGAGCGGAACCTCATCTCGAAGATGTACTCACCGTCGGCCGGAAAGACGTGGTCGACCACCATCCCGCCACGGGTGCCGTACGGCGCGCCTTCGATGGGGTCCCAGGGGTGCTGCGAAAGGTAGGTCGAGTTGCTGTACGTAACGTCGATCGACGGCGCGTTTCGGTCGCCGACCGCCATTCGGCTGATGTCACTAGCGGCGTTGAGATAGGACTCCAGGAGCATCGGCGACAGCGTCTGGGCGGCGGCGATGTTGTCGAAGTTGGCGCTCATGGTATCGAGCGGCAGCCAATCGCCGGAATCGATCTCGAGGCCGAGCAGGTCGTAGATGGCGCGTTCGTACTCGGGGCGATTGAGCCGCTGGAACGATCGGCCTCCTGGATTCGGATGGGCGGCCGCGGCGGCATCGACGGTGGTCTCGAGCGCCGTGATCAGCGCCGCGTAGGCGGCCGCATCTGGGCGCTGGGCGGGCGGCGGGGGCATGATGCCGGCCTGCAATTTGCGGATCATCTTCTCGGCGAGGTCCGCTTGTTCGCCCGCCTTGGCGACGTCGAACGACTCCAGCGACAGGCCCCCGGTCATCAGCGTGTCGTTGTGGCAACGGAAGCAATACCGCCCGATGAGCATGTTCTGCTCCTGGTACGACAGCGCTTCGGTCGCCAGCCCATCCGCCTCGGCGGCTGTGGCGGCGACGTTGCCGTGTCCGGTTGACGACTCGAGCTGTGCGATACCGCTGCCGGCGGCCAGTCCGAGGCACACGAACCCGCTCGCGAGGAACGTCAGAATGAATCGCTTCACTCGATGTCTCCCGTCAGGGCCCGATGACTGATCTCGGCTTCCGCCGGAATATATAACGAATCTCCACCAAACTCCGATTCGAAACGTCAAAAATCGCTGCTTTTGCAGCAATTACCGCAATTTTTACCCACCCCCCCCGCCCGCGTTCGAGCTCGAACAGCGCCCACCGTCCGCGGCCGGCATCACGAGCAGGCCGATGACAACTTGCTGGACAGCACACCACCGGTCCTTCTTCTCGAGCGTCTCGAGGACGTCGCGCCACTCGAACTTGTCGCCGATACCGCGCACGTAGTGGTCCATCCACGCCATCTCGCTGACCGCCTTGACCAGGCGGTTTCGGGGGTCGGGGATACCGTGGCTGCGGCCCGGATACATGAATAGCTCCGTCGGCACGCCGAGCTTCTTGAGCGCCATGTGCAGTTCGACCGACTGTGGGCTCGGCACCCGGGGGTCCCTTTCGACGACGTGGATCATCGTCGGGGTCTTGGCGTTGGCGATGTACTTGAGCGGCGACTGGTCCCAGTAGGGCTCGAAGTTCTTGTACAAGAAGTCGCCGCCGATGTAGTATTGCCGATTGCGCTGCACGTCGCTTTGCGCGTACATCGAGATCCAGTTCATGGTGCCGGCCCCGGAGCTGATCGCCTTGAAGCGGTCGGTATGCGTCAGGATCCAGTTTGACCAGTGGCCGCCGGCGCTCCATCCCAGGGCGCCCATGCGGTCACCGTCGACGATGCCCTCGGCGATCAGGTGGTCGACACCGGTCATGATGTCGTCGAAGCCGAGCGTAAAGTAGTCGCCGACGATGTCGGTGCGATGGGCGTTACCGTAGTTGCGCGAGCCTCGGTAGTTGGGCTTCAGCACGGCATAACCGGCGCCGGCGTAGACCTGGGCGCCGTAGCCGCCGTTGAAGCGCAGCACGGCGGCCGAGGCCGGGCCGCCGTGGATAGCGACGATCAACGGGTATCGGTTGCCCTCGACGTAGCCGACCGGCTTGACCAGGATCCCGCCGACCGTCTTGCCGTCGGTCGAGATCCAATCGATCTCGACCTCCTCGCCGAGCGCCATCTCGCGCACCTGGGGGTTGGCATCGACGAGCTGGATCCACCGCGATCGACCGGCCACCTGGTCGATGCTCGGCACCGTGAACACAGTCGGCTAGGCAAGCTCCGGGTGTCGCCGATGCCATTCGGTGGCCTCCTGATAGGCGTGCGCCACGCTGAGGATCTTGTCGTCGGCGAACAACGCCCCGACGATCGTCGTGCACATCGGTTGCGGTGGGTTGTCCTCACCGTCGCTGATCGCGTACGGCACGACCACCGCCGGATGACCGGTCTGGTTGGTCAAGCGGACCTGGCCCGAGCCGGTGACGAACATGTCGAAGCCCTCCATCGCCCCGGCCACCTCCTTCATCAGCAGATGGCGGCGACGCTGTGACTGGACGTAGTCGAGCGCCAGTACCTCACGACCGCTGGTGAAGCGCGGGCGACGACGGCGCCCTCCCCTACCCCCCGCGGCCTCCGGGTCCGGCTCCGGCTGCGGTTCGGGCTCCGGGCGCGTCGAGACCCAGAAATCAAACGCTGCCGCCGATTCGACCCCCAGCGAATTCGAGCTCCCGTTCGGCAACTCGACCATCGGCGTAGGGTTCGCCCCCAGCCCGCGCAGCTTGTCGACGAAGGCCTCCGGAGCGTCCTCTGTGAACCCGATGCGCAACGCCGAAAGATCCGGGGCTTGCTCGAAGCGGAACGGCGCGCTCAACGTGGACGGGTCCTTCTCGTCGGCGCCATGGATGGCGTTGAACACCAGGGCGCAATCCTCGACGGTGCGACACAGGGGTCCGGGCTTGTCCATGGTCCACGACAGCACCATGCCGCCGTAACGGCTGATGCGGCCGAACGTCGGCCGCAGCGCGCTGAGGCCGCAGCGACGCGCCGGCGAGACGATCGAGCCCTGTGTCTCGGTGCCGATGCCGAAGCCGACGCAACCGGCCGCCGTCGCCGAAGCCGGCCCGGCGGACGATCCGCTCGAGCCTTGCTCGAGGTTCCAAGGGTTCTTGGTTTGGCCCCGGTACCAGTTGTCGCCGGCGGCGAAGCGACCGGTGGCGAGCTTGGCGATCAACACCGCGCCGGCCGCGCGCAGGCGGACGACGATCTCGGCGTCCTCGTCGATGACCCGATCGCGGAAATCCTCCGAGCCCCACGTCGTGGGCGCGCCGGTCACACTGAACAGGTCCTTGACGCCGTACGGAATTCCGTGCAGCGGCCCGCGCCAGTTGCCGGCGTGCAGATCGGCCTCGGCCTGTTGCGCTTCCTCGCGGGCGCGACCCTCGAGGATCGTCACCGCGCACAGCAGTACCGGATCGTAGCGTTTGATCCGATCGAGATAGATCTCGGTCAGGTCGGTGGGCGAGATGTGCCGATCACGAATGAGTGCGGAGAGTCGGTGCACCGGCAGAAACGCGATCTCCTCCTCGCTGGCCGGAACCGCACCCTCCCAGGCGGCGATCTCGATCGGGTGGCGCTCGAAGGGATTGCCGCCGCTCTCGACCCACAACTTCTCCATCAGCGCGCCGGTGCCGCCCGGATAGGCCTGGAATTGAAAGGCCGGCGGCTCGCCGTTGCCGAGCGGCGCCAGCGGAACCTCTTCCCGTGGCGCTCTGCCGCCGCGGCCGCCGCGCTGCTGGGCCAGCAACGGCCCGCCACCGACGACGCCGGATGCCGCCGCGACCGCCGCCAACTTGAAGAAATCTCGCCGCCGGATACCCTCGGCGACCTCGTGCCGTCTCGTCATCCCGTCGCGCTCCTTGATTCGGGTTCTGGTGCTCCGCGCTCCATCGTCCTGCAAACCACCATGGATGGCGCGAATCTATCGCCTCGGCGACCAACGAAACAACAGGACGGACCTACGTGTGCTGGAGAACTCCCCCCGGGGCCGCTGTCACCCCCCGTGATAGCCTGCGGCGGCCGAAACCCGTGCTGCCTATGAGGAGAACCCCGATGCGCCGAACACCCCTGTATCGATTCGGTTTCGTCTTCGCCGTTTGCGCCCTCGTCACCCTGTCATTGGACGACGCGACGTCGGCCCAGGAGCCCGCCGACTGGGGCGAGGACCTCATCTTTCATACCTTTTCGATCGTCGCGGTCGACCCGTTGACGGGAGAGTCGGGGGTGGCCGTCACCACCCGCGTAGCATGCGTCGGCAACGGTGTGCCGTGGGTGCGCGCCGGCGTCGGCGCGGTCGCCACCCAGGCATCGACGCGGACGGAATATGGTGCCGAGCTGCTGGACATGCTCGAGCAGGGAATCTCGCCTGCCGAAGCGCTGGCGACAGCGTTGGCCGCTGATCCGGGAGCCAACCGCCGCCAGGTCGGTGTGGTGGCGCTTGACGGCCGCGCCGCCCAGCACACCGGCGACGGGACCTCGGCGTGGTCCGGTCATCGCTCCGACGTCAACTACACCGTGCAGGGCAACTCGCTGGTGGGCCCCGAGGTGGTGGCGGCGGTCGCCGAGAGCTTCGAGAGCACCGAAGGCGCGGTCCGGCACCTCGCCGACCGTCTCATCGAGGCCCTCGCCGCGGGCCAAGCGATGGGAGGTGACGCCCGCGTCGGCCGCACCCAGTCGGCGACGGTCATCGTCGCCGACCCGCGCGACGGTCGCTCGCGTCGGGCCGACGGGATGACGGTGCACATCAACGTCTGCGAGCACCGGACACCGGTCGCCGAGCTGCGGCGCGTCTACAACACCATCTCGCGCACCCTCGGTTACCGGACGCTGCAGCAGTATGGCGGTTCCGACGTCTGGCAGCTCGAGGTGATCCTCCACGCGCTCGGTTACTACAAGGCCGACCAGCCCGAGCTGGAAACCGGCAACGACGCGCAGCTGTACACCGAGGACGCGGTCGCCGCCGTCGACGCCTTCCGAACCGCCCAGGGAATGACCACGGCGCAGCGCGGAGGCTCGCCACGCGGCCTGGTTGACGCCCAGACCATCGCTTTGCTCTGGCAAGAGCTCGAAGCCCGCGGCATCGGAGATCAGGTCCGCACGACCTTGCTCGAAACCATCGCGGTGCGGCGGTGAGCACGGCGGCCGTTGAACCCCGAGGGGGCCACCGTGCGGCAGCTCACCGGGCCGAGCTCATTCGGCAGCGGCATTGAGGGCGGAGAGAGCAGGCGCGTCGACCCCCACCAAGTTATTGGGCTCAAATTGAGGGTGACCCTTGTTGATCCATCGGGATAGGTACAGAATGCGGCGCAGTAGGTACCCTGACACTTAGCAGGAGGAAAACATGTCGCTCTCTCGTAGAGCGCTGTTCGCAGGTGGAAGCAGTTCGAGCGCGAACTTCGCGCAGCTGGTGGCCGCCCGCGGGCGCGAGGCGCTTGTCGCGGAGCTCGGACCGTTCGGCGGTGAGTCCGGGCTGATCCCGCGGCCACACCAAGGCGAGATTCGCCTGACCAGCAACGAAAACCCGCTCGGCCCGCCGCCCCCGGCGATGGCGGCGATCCGCGACGGTTTCGCGGGCGCCGGCCGCTACCCCTCGAACGTGCAGCCGAGCATGAGCGACCTGACCAGCGCGGTGGCCGACCGGCTCGGGTGCGCCCCCGCCAACATCGTCCTGGGCGCCGGCTCGGGCGAGCTGCTCAAGCGGGTGGCGCAGGCCTACGTGAGCCCGAGTCGCCACCTGGTGACGGCGAGCCCGACCTACCTGGCGACCTCGGGGGTCGCCCGCTACCTCGGCGCCGAGGTACAAGCCGTCCCCCTGACCGCGGCCGGCATGCTCGACCTCGACGCCATGGCCGACGCTGCCCGCGGCGCCGGGTTGGTTTTTTTGTGCAATCCCAACAACCCGACCGGCACGGTGCACTCCGCGTCGGACGTGAACGCCTTCGTGCGCACCGTCCAGCGCACTTCGCCCGAGACGGTGATCCACGTCGACGAGGCGTATCACGAATACGTCACCGACCCGAGCTACGAGTCGATGGCCGAAGCAGCGCCCGAGATGCCGAACGTGTTCGTCAGCCGCACCTTCTCGAAACTGTTCGGCATGGCCGGCATGCGCATCGGCTACGGCGTCGCCGGCGGCGCGACGATCGAGAAGTTGCAGAGCCTGGCGCTGACCATGAACATCTCGGTGCCGTCGGTGAGCGGCGCCTACACGGCGCTGCAGGATCCCGCCTACGAACCGCGAGAAAAGCGCCGCAACACCGAGGCGCGTCAATTCACGGTCGATTTTTTCAACGACCACGGCTACGAGGTGTTGGACTCGAACACCAACTTCATCTTCGCGAACATCGGCCGTCCGGCGGCGGAGTTTCGCAGCGCCTGCCGCGAGCACGGCGTCGGCGTCGGCCGCGACTTCCCGCCGATGGAGAAGACGCACGCGCGCATCAGCATCGGCACGATGGACGAAATGCAACGCGCTTGTTTGGTTTTTCAGGAGGTGCTGGCATGACCGTCTCCCGCAGAAACGTCATCAAGGGCATCGGCATCGGCACCACCGCCGCCGCCATCATGTCGTTCGACGGGCCGCGCTCGATCGCGCGCGCCATGTCGATGGCGCTGCCGCCGCAGGAGCGCCCGCTGCTGCT
>JADFNY010000109.1 GCA_022563115.1 Acidobacteriota bacterium
TCACCCGAGGGCCGGACACCGTTGTCCCCAAGGTATCAGCCGGGGTTTCCATTTTGGCTGCCCAGAGTACGACGCTTATACACCAATAGCCTCTCCGCACACCAGATTCTTCGTCGATAGGGGCTAGGGTGAGGGAGCGCCGCTGCTGAGTTCCCGGGAGGAACAGAGAGCTCGCGGGCAAGCCTGTTGATGCTGCCCCTTGCGGCGGATACGCCGACGCCCAGCCCGGTGCGACGTACATGCTCATCATGCTACTTTATGTACATGCTGGATATGGACAGCCCGTCAGGGTTCGAATGGGACGAAGGCAACGTCAGTAAGGTTGAAGCTCGCGGCTTCACGGTTGCCGACGTCGAGCGGGCTTTCTTGAACGGACGGGGGACATACTTCCCGGACCTGGGCCATTCCGAAGGTGAGGAGCGATTCTGGCTGATCGGGGTTACAGACGATGGACGCCACATCACCGTCCCGTTCACGATGCGGGAAGATCTGCTCCGACCGATCACCGCGTGGACAACCAAGAGGAAGTACAGGAGATGGGTTCGATGAAGAAAAAGCGAGACGAAGCGGCGTACCTCGAGAGTCAGGCGGATCGTCTCGAACAGTTCGTCGACTTCGCCGACCCACGGCCGGCAGTTTTTCCGAAGCTCAAGCCGTCAACTTCTCGGGTGACGCTGCGGATGCCCAGCTGGCTGCTGGATGAGCTCAAGCGTGAGGCCAACCGGCGCGATGTGCCGTATCAGTCGTTGTTGAAGGTCGTGCTCGCGGATTGGCTGCGGAAGCAGAGTGCCGCGTAGAACCAGCCGCCGCCCACTGCTACTCGGGGCCACCCGACGAACCAATCAGCTGTGGTCGGGGCGGCGGATCATCTGGTGGAGGTACACCTCTCCGCGAGTATCGAAACAAGGCGGTGGCGCATCTCACGCACATCAACTCCTCCACGACACCACATATCGGGAACAGCCCGCTAGATCCGCCACAAAACGACCGCGGTGAACACGGTCCCGGCGATGGCGCTGCCGTAACAAAGAACGGCGAGCAGAAGGCTGATCTTGCGCAGCCCTACATCGACGAGCGTGAACTTGAAGCGGTGCGCCCAGTGGAAGAAGGGCAGGGCGATCACACCGAAGAGGACCAGCTTCACGACGATGCTGCCGGAAACCACGGCATGCACCCGCTCGTACGACAACGCGTCGAGGGGCGCAAAGCCGTGCGGGATCACCAACCCGGTGATCACCATCAAGGTCGGCAGGACCAGCGCCGCGATCATGCCGCCGGCCGAGAACAGCGACCAGAAGATCGGTTCGTTCGACTTTGCCATCGCTAGCCCGGTGTTCCTGTTCCCAGCAATAGCCAGGCGACGAGGGCGGAGACGCCGAGCCAACCGGCGTAGTGTGCCCCCGCGACGACCACGGCGGGGACCCGCTCCTCGCCGACATAAAAGACGAAGACCTTCGGCGTGACGTTGAACCAGGTGATCGTGTGGTAGAGGACGAACAGCAAGCCGACGACGTGCAGCACGTAGCTCGTCGGCGACATGATCAGCCCGAGGGCGGCGGCATACGCCTCCGGCCCCTGACGGAGCGCGTACATGAGGTAGAGCAGAAACGCGCAATACCCCGCCACGGCAACGCAGGTGATCTCGCGGACGATGAACAAGGTGTAGGGCTTCCGCTTGAGCCACCAGGTGTTGGGAACCTTGCGGATGTAGCTCATATCGGATGCCCCTCCGGCCTCATGTCCGCCTCCCCCACGGCATCAGGAGATCCTTGAAGTAATCGGTGGTGCTCGACAGCTTGGCCCGTTGGATGGCGCCGGCAGGGTCGACGTCCTTGGGGCACACGGTGCTGCACTCACCCACCAAGGTGCAGTGCCAGATGCCGTCGTGCGAGGCGATGACCTCCTGGCGCTGGTCGCGGCCCTGATCGCGGGAATCCATGTTGTAGCGCTGCCCTATGGCGATCGCCGCGGGGCCGAGGAAGTTCGTATCGAGGGCGAAGACCGGACAGGCCGCGTAACAGAGCATGCAGTTGATGCACATCGAGTAATGCTTGTACTCGGCGAGCTCACCCGGGCTCTGTAGATACGTGCCCTCTTCGAGGGGCTTTTCCTCGCCCTCGTTGCGGATGATCCACGGGCTGACGCTGGTGAGCTTGGCGACGAACATGTCCATGTCGGTGACCAGATCGCGCTCCACCGGAAAGCCGTCGAGGGGTTCCACCAGGATCTTTCTCGGGTAGTACTCCTTCAGGAACGCTGCACACGTCAGCCGCGGAACGCCGTTGACCATCATCCCGCAGCTTCCGCAGACGCCCATCCGGCACGACCATCGATACGAGAGCGTGCCGTCGATCTCGTCCTTGATGTAGTTGATCGCGTCGAGGACGACCCATTCTTCGTTGTACGGGACCTCGTAGCTCTGCAAGGTGGGCTCGGACTCCTGTTCGGGCCGGTAGCGGAAGATCTCGAGCTCTATCGTCTGTGCCACGTCAATTCGCCTGTCTCCCGTAGACCCGTTCTTCGGGCGGCCACTTGGTGATCACGACGTCCTTGTAGTCGATGCGGACGCCGTCCTCGGTCTTGAACGCGAGGCTGTGCTTGAGGAAGTTCGCGTCGTCGCGCTGCGGGTAATCGGTGCGCTGGTGTGAGCCCCGGCTCTCGGTTCTCGCCAGGCCGCTGTGGGCGACCGCCAGCGCCAGATCGAGCATGAAGTCGAGCTCCAGTGCCGACGTCAGCTCGGTGTTGAAGGTCAGGCTTCGGTCCTCGATCAAGAGGTTGGCAAACCGCTCGCGCAGCTCGACGAGCTTCTCGCTGGTGGCTCGCAGCGTGGCCTCGGTACGGTAGATTCCGCCGCCGTCCTCCATGGTCTCCTGCATCTCTCTGCGGAGCGTCGCGATACGCTCGGTGCCGCCGTGCTTGTTGATGAAGTCGCGGGCGATTCGTTGTTGCTCGTCGGCTCCTTGCGCTTCGAGGGCGGCCACGTCGAGGTCCGCATTCGCGGTGGCGAACGCCGCCGCCGCCTCACCGGCGCGGGCGCCGAAGACCAACAGCTCGGTGAGCGAGTTGGAGCCCAACCTGTTGGCGCCGTTGATGGAGACGCAGGCGGTTTCCCCGGCCGCGAACAAGCCCGGCAACTGGGTGGCGCCGTTGATGTCGGTGTCGATGCCACCCATGATGTAATGGACGACGGGGCGCACCGGAATGGGCACGTACACCGGATCGATGCCGGCATAGTTCTTGGCCAGCTCCCGCACGAAGGGGAGCTTCTTGTTGATCGTTTTCTTGCCGAGGTGGCGGATGTCCAGGTAAACGACCGGGCCGTGGTCTGTGGCGATCGTGCCGCCCTTGTCTCTTTCCTTGATGAACGCCTGACTGAGCCGGTCACGCGGGCCGAGCTCCATGCTCTTCTTTACCGGATGATTCGGATCGGTGATCTCCAAAGGGGTGCCCAGGTCGTAGTCCTGCAGGTACCGATAGCCGTCCTTGTTGACCATGATCCCACCCTCGCCGCGCGCCGCCTCGGTGATCAGGATGCCCGTACCGGGCAGGCCGGTGGGGTGGTACTGGATGAACTCCATGTCCTTCAGGCCGACCCCGACTCGATAGGCCATCGCCATGCCATCGCCCGTCTTGATCGCCCCGTTGGTGGTGAACGGGAATAGCTTGCCGGCGCCCCCGGTACACATGATCACCGCCCCGGCGAGAACGGTTTCGACCTTGCCGGTCATGAGATCCAGGGCAGCAACCCCCTGGCAGCGGCCGTTCTCCACCAGAACCTTGGTGGCGAACCACTCGTTGTACGCGGTGATCGGGCTGTACTTCAGCGAGGTCTGGTAGAGGGCGTGCAGCATGTGGAAGCCGGTCTTGTCGTCGGCGAACCAGGTGCGCTCGATGTTCATCCCGCCGAAGGGGCGAACCGCCACACTGCCGTCGGGCTCGCGGCTCCACGGACAGCCCCAGTGCTCGAGCTGGATCATTTCCGCCGGGGCGGTTTCGACGAAAAGCTCCACCGCGTCTTGGTCGGCGAGCCAATCGCTGCCGCCGACGGTGTCCTTGAAGTGATCGTCGAAGCTGTCGTTTTCTTTGACCACCGCAGCGGCGCCCCCCTCTGCGGCCACCGTGTGGCTACGCATCGGGTACACCTTGCTGACGACCGCGACGCTGAGAGAAGGATCGGTCTCGGCGATGGCGATCGCCGCGCGCAGCCCCGCTCCACCGCCGCCGACGATTACGATGTCATGCCGAAGACTCATGCCGATAGCAGGTCACGCACGGGTGAAAGGAGGACCAAGGGCTGCATCACCCCTCCCGCGAAGGACGTAACGCAGAACCCCCACGTAGTGAAACGCGGGTCATGCGGGGTGTCAAACCAAGGGGCGCTGGTAGAATCCGACCCCTGATGATCACTTTTCTGCTCATTTTTCTCCTTCTGGCCTCGGGCTGCGGCGGTGGCGAAGGGGTCGACGCCGAGCCCGGCCCGCCGGCCGCGCCGGCGCCGAACGACGCCGACGGGCTCGATGGCTACAACGTCCTCCTGATCACCATCGACACGCTGCGCGCTGACCGGCTCGGGGCCTACGGGTACGACGGCGCGGAGACGCCGAACATCGACCGGTTGGCGGCGGAGGGCGTCCGCTTCGAGCGGGTGACCACGACCGTACCGGCCACCCTGCCGGCGCACGCCTCGATCATGACCGGGCTGCAACCGTTCGAGCATGGGGTGCGCAACAACGGGTCGTTCGCGTTGGGCGATGAGGTCACCACGCTGGCCGAGCAGCTCGCGGCTGCCGGCTACGCCACCGGGGGCTTCATCGCCGCGGTCGTGCTCGATGCCCAGTTCGGCATCGCCCAAGGCTTCGAGCAGTTCGGCGGGCTGGCGCTGTACCAGAGCAAGACCGGCGACATGAGCGGCGAGCGTCCTGGCGACAGCGTCGTCGACGAGGCCGGGTCGTGGATTCGGAACCAACCCGGCCCGTTTTTCGCCTGGGTGCACTTGTACGACCCGCACGACCCTTACGCGGCCCCCGAGCCCTACGGCAGCCGCCACGCCGACAGCCCCTACGACGGCGAGGTGGCCTACGCCGACGCCATGGTCGGGCGGTTGCGGCAGGTGCTGGAGGAGTCCGGCGCCGCCGACAACACGCTGATCGTGTTGACCGCCGATCACGGCGAGGCCCTCGGCGATCACGGCGAGCAGGGGCACTCGTTTTTCATCTACGACAGCACGATCCGGGTGCCGCTGATCTTCTGGGCGCCGGGTGCGGCCCAAGGTCTCGCGGCGGGTGCGGCCCAAGGTCTCGCGGCGGGTGCGGCTTTACCGGAACGTGCCGTGCCCGCCGGCGCCGTGGTTGCGGGCGGGGTCGGGGTGATCGACATCTTCCCGACGGTTCTGACGCTGCTCGGCCTGCCGGTTGCGGCCAACTCGGGCGCCGATCTCAGCCGCCATTTTGACGATCTCGAGTGGGTCGGTCGGGTGATCTATTCGGAAAGCCTCATCCCCTACCTGGACTTCGGATGGAGCGAGCTGCGGGCGCTGGTCGAGGGCAACTACAAGTACATCGCAGCACCCGAGCCCGAGCTCTATGACCTGGCCGCCGATCCCGGCGAGACCGACAACCTGGTCCACACCGACGTCGAGCGTGCCGACACGATGGACGGCGTGCTGCAGCAGCTCGTTGCCGGCGACGATGTGACGGCGGTGGTGGCGGGGGCGGTCGATGCCGAGAGCATCGCCGCGCTTCAGGCCCTCGGCTATCTCAGCGGCGGTCCGGCCGTCATCGACGAGCCTGATGGCCCACGGCCGAGCCCGCGAGATCGGATCGCCGTCTTCAATAAGTCGTTGCGAGCCCGTGCGCTGTTGCGCAACGGCAATCTCGCGGGTGCCGAACGCCTCTACGCCGAGATCGTAGAGGAGGATCCCGAGGTTCCCATCGCCTTCGAACGCCTCGGCGAGATTTACACCGCGCTGGGACGCCTCGATGAGGCGGCCGAGGCCTTCAGGCACGTCGTACCACTCAAATCCAACTGGGCCTACTCCTACACCAACCTGGCCGAAGCGCAGCTCGCGCTGGGGCAAGTCGAAGCCGCCGAGCAGACTCTGCTCGACTCCTTCGACCTGGCCGAGCCGGTGTCGCACACCTTCTGCCTCCTCGGCTACTTCAATGAGATCAGAGCGGATCTGCGCGGTGCCATCGATGACTACGAGGCCTGTCTCAATCTTGACCCGCGATCAGCGGGGGCGCTGGCCCACCTCGCCAAGCTGCGCCTCCAGTTGAACGAGATGGATGTTGCCGAGGAGCACGCCCGAGCGGCGATCGTGATCGACCCGACGGTGGCAGACGCCAACCTGGTTCTGGCTCGCCTCCACATGATGCGGGACGAACCCGAGCAGGCCGTCAGCCGCTACCAGGACGAGTTGCGCAGCAATCCAAATAACCCTTTGGCGCACTTCGACCTGGCCATGGTCCACGGTCAGGAGGGCCGCGTCGCCGAGCAGGAACTTCATCTGGTGCGCGTCCTCGAGATCGACCCGACGCATCCCCGCGCCGCCTTGTTTCTCGCCCAGCTGTACATCAAAAACAACAAGAACTATCAGCAAGGAGTCGACTTGCTGAGCGCCGTGCTCGAGCAACCGATGAGCACCGAAGACCTGGCAGCATCGTACGCGATACTCGCCGACCTTCATCAGCGCCTCGGCAACAGCGCGCTGACACGGGAGTTTCGACAAAAAGCCCGGAATCTGCGATCTCCATAAGCGTCTCCTGGGACCGACGTGCACAAGAACAACAGCCAGGTGTGCATGCTCACGGAGAACGGGGAACTGATCGAGAAGAGGATTCGCACGACGCGGGGTCGATTCGCAGCGATACTGGGAGGGCGCGAGGCGGCCGGGAACGATGCCGCCCAGCAACCGGGAGCGTTCCCCGAGCGGCCTGCGCCGCAGATTTCGGCAAGACCAAGGCGCGACGGGCGACCAGCGGTCTTCAGTTGCTCGCCAGCTCCAACCGCAGTACCGGTCGGTACTCCTTGCGCCGGGCAATCTCGCAGAAGCTGATTGACCGGTACACCTCTGCTATTCCCATGCAGGCATAGGGTCCGGTGGTGTGGAGCTCCCGCGGGTACGCTTCGATTCGCCCCGCCCCGCAGGCGCGTGCGTAGTCGACAGCCAGTGTTACCAGGCGTCGGAATACGCCCCTGCCGCGGTAGGGTTCTTGAAGGAAGAAGCACACGATCGACCAGGTTGGCAAGTCATCCACCGGCTTCAGGAGGGGGGACCGCTACAGCACGGAGAAGTCTTCACGCGGCCCCAACGAAGCCCCGAGCCATGCACAAATGTCCCTAGCGATTGCCGACCGTCGGAATCTCCATCGACGGCTCCTGAATTCTAGTGTTCGGCCGAGCCCCCCGAATTGGTAGCCTCAATCGGATGAGGAAAGGAGGGCCGGATGGCGTTCTGGGAACGTAGTGTAGCTAACGTTCTTCATGCCGTGCGCTTGAACAGCGTGAAAAGCCGGGTGCTCGTCTTCGCCTTGTTGGCGACGGTGATTCCGTCGCTGACCACGGTTCGGGTGTCGTACGTCCACAACCGCGAGTCGCTCTTCGACAAGGTCACCACGGAACTGAACAGTGTCAGCTCGCACGGCGCCCGCGAAAACGACCTCTGGCTCAAAGAACGCTTCTACGACGTCCGCGTGTTTTCGAACTCGCCGGAGGTGTGGGAGAACATACAAGCGATCCAGCGGGCTCGTGCCCGCAACGTCAGCGATAGCGACTCCCTGGACCGTCTCGAGACTTACCTCGCCGCGGTACGCGATCGTTTCGACGACTACGCCGCCCTCACCGTGCTCGATTCCGGAGCCGAGGTTTTGGCACGCACCGGCAGCCTGAGCCGCTTGAAGCTGCCGGATGATTGGCTGAGCAGGGTGGCGATCGGCGAGGAACTACGCGGTGATGCCTATTGGGACGATGCCCAGGCGCGCTATGTACTGGACATCGCGCGACCGATTCGCGGTCCACAGGGCACTTTCCTCGGCGTCATGGCGGCGCAGGTGAATTTTCACTCGGTTGGAGAGTCGTTGCGCGCCGCAAACATCGGCCCGACGGGCCACGTATACCTGATGGGGCACGACGGGCGGCTGCTGATCAGCTCTCGGGTGCAGCAGGTCAACATCGTCGACAAGGCGCTTCCCGCCACTACAGTGGAGTTGCTGAACGAGGTGGCGTCCCTCGAGTATGCGGGGGCCCGGGGGCTGTGGGTCATCGGCACCCTCGACAAGGTGCCGCTGTCAGACTGGGTGGTCGTGGCGGAAATCGAAACCGCCGAAGCTTTCGAGCCGATCATCGAGTTGCGCAACCAGACGATCATCGTGCTCGTGGGCCTGTTGCTGACCGTCGGTCTGCTTGCCTATCTGTTTTCGCTCATCATCGTGCGACCGCTCGGTCGCCTCAATGCCGCCGCTGCGGAGGTCGCGTCGGGCAACCTCAACGTCGAGGTTCCCGTGGTCAGCCACGACGAGCTCGGTTACCTGACGCGCATCTTCAACGACATGGTGACGCAGATCCGCCAGAGTCGCGACAAGCTGGAGAAGCTCTCCATCACCGACGGGCTGACCGGTCTTTTCAATCGCAGCCACATGATGGAAACCCTCAAGGCGGAGGTCGCCCGGTGCAAACGGGGCGAGACGTCGTTCGCCGTTCTGATGCTCGATATCGACAATTTCAAGGACTACAACGACGCATTCGGGCACCTTGCCGGCGACGAGGTGCTGAACAAGATGGGCGTGATCTTGCGCGAGTCGTCGCGCGAGATGGACTACGTGGCCCGCTACGGCGGCGAGGAATTCCTCGTGTTGCTTCCTGACTCCACGTTGGACGGCTGCGTAGAGGTAGCCGAGCGCATTCGCGAGCGGTTGGGTCAGGAGAGATACTCCACCGGCCCCGAGACGCGCGTCAGCATCAGCATCGGCGCCGCGGAATTCCCGCGCCACGGCGATAGCGCCGAAGCCATCATCAAGGCCGCCGATGCAGCGTTGTACGAGGCCAAGCGGGCCGGCCGCGACCGCGTCGTGGAAGCGTCGCCCGACAACGTCGTGCCGGATGACGAGATGCCCCTGGAGAGTCCGGCCAGCGCCTAGGCAGGCAGCTAGCGCGGATTCAGGTTAGCGGCTGGCGACCAGCGTCGAATAGATCCAGCCGCTGCGCCCATCCTCACTGCTGATGCGCACCCACTGGCGCTCGTAGGCGTGACCCGTGACGTGGGCGCCTGCCTCTAGAATGAACGCCACCCCAAACGCGGTTCCCGGCCCCTCGCGCACGTTGCTCGAGCGCGTCACGCGCAGCGACAACGAAAAGTAGAAAGGCACCTCGGCGGGTCGTTGAGCAGTGTCAAAGCCGGAGAGTCGGCCGCGGCTGTCGCCTACCAGATCCTTCGATTGGACGGCCAGATAGAGGGCGCCGCCGTAGTTTTCGTTGTTGAACTCGCTGGCGCTCATTTCGAGAAACTGGGCTGCCTGCGTGACCCGCGGGTTGTTACTTTCCGTCCGCCGCCGTGTCCTCAAGGCAATTTCGGCCTCGGCCATGGTCGAGGCGGCTTCCGCACGGCTTTCCACGCTTTGTAGCTTCGCCTTCGACCGCACGGCTT
>JADFNY010000110.1 GCA_022563115.1 Acidobacteriota bacterium
AGGCGACCACAGAGCAGCCGGCGCGGCCGAGCTACACCAACCCCGAGGTACACCGCCACGGCACCCTGATCTCCTGGGGCTATTGGGACTTCGGTGTCGTCGGTTTCGTTCCCGAGTTCTGGGGCGGCATGGGGATCGACTACGACGAGGACGGCAACATCAGCCAGCTCGAGCTACTCCGCTATCACGACGAGGAGCTCGACAACGACTACTTCACCGACTGGGCCGCCGCCCAACACCCCGACCTCGGGACGGTCGAGATCGGCGGCTGGCACTCCAAGTTCATCAGCCAAAACCCACCCATGGAGCTGCTGGAGCGCGAGGTCGAGCTCTACGTGCCGTGGATGATCTGGCTCGCCGAGATCGCGCCGCAGATTCAGATCAACGATGTCACCGTCAGCGCGGTCGACGGGGAAGACGGCCTCTTCCGGGTGCGCGTCGACGTCGAGAACGTCGGCTACCTGCCGACCAACCTGACGCAACGGGCCCTCGACGCTGAAATTGCGGTGCCGGTTCGCGCCATTGCCGAGCTCGCTGACGCCGCGTTCGTGGAAGGTAACGGGCGCCTCGACATCGGCCACCTCAAGGGCAGCCGCGACGGCGGCGGCCCGGGCGCGCCGACGTCGACGACCGGCTCGGCCGAGTTTCTGGTGCGGGCTACCGGAGAACGCCCGGAGATGAGCCTGGCGGTGATCTCCGAACGCGGCGGCACGGTGCGACGGAGGGTATTGCTGCAGTGATTCCGCCCATCGGGCACCTCACGGGTTGGAGCTAGCCTTCCCCTGCACCGCTGGCGTAATGGCTCGCCAGCCACCCTTCCCAAGTGCGCCGCCCCCAGGCAACCCTTTCGCGGTCTCCAGCCACCAAGAATCAGGGCAACCGAACCCGAGCGCCCAAGGCCAACAACCGACGGGGCGGATCATGACTGAACGCAACTCAACGAGAAGATCGGCGACAACGTTGCTCGCCGCTCTCGCCTGGTTTCCGGCTCCGGCGACGGCTGAGCGCGGCGACTGGCAGGTAGCGACAGCGGGAAGAGTAGAGGGCCGGCGGCGTTGCAATGGCGTCACGGGCCGGGGGCGCGCAGCTACTTCGCCGACCCCGTTTTGTCTGTTACGCAGCCTCGCCGGCTTCGTCCTCGGAGTACAACGCCGCCCCGGCGACCGCTGAGACGCACAGCAGGACGAAGGTCGAGATCAAGAACGGCAGGTACTGACCAAAGCCGAAGATCCCGGACGCCATCCAAAAAAGCGACGGAATTAGCTCGCCGAGAACGAAGACGATGATGGCGGCACCGATCGCGGTGCCGACGCCCGGGCCGCAGCGCGGCCGGATGGCGGCGTACACGCCGATCATCGTGATGCCGATGGCGAACCCGAGTGCCCAGAAGATTCCGATCGTCGTGCCGTCGGGCTCGGGCGCGCCCATCGACTCGGTCAATGCTGCCGAGGCTTCGGCAAAGAGGAACGCGTGGACCAACGTCTGCCCGAGGTTGATGACCAGCCCCGCGACGACGCCGCCGACGAGGACTTTCATCATATTGATGCCGCCCATAGGACACCTCACGAGTTGTGGATTGGGTGCGCCTAGGATGCCCCCGATCGCCGGAGGAACACAACCGGCGGGCGTCGTTCAGGTTACTTCGGCGAGCGTCTTTGCCGCCGTGCTGGCGGTCTTGGGCCGGGGAACGGGGCGACCGGTGCGACCCGCGACCCGCTGACGAGCGAACTCGTAGGAGGAGCGCAGCAGCACGACGGCCCACTTCAGGTCGTCGTCGGTCTCGAGCCGCAGCGTCACCCAGCCGCTGTCGGGACGCCCATGGTGCGCCTCCGCCCGGTGGGCCGCCACCAGCTCATCACGCAGTCGTTTGGGGAAGCGAATGTCGACGAGCTCATCGCCGTGGATGTGACCGATCTCGCGGCCGCCCAGCCGCCACTCCGTGCCACCGAATCGATGAGCTCCGGAGGTGACGCCCGGCCAGCCGCTGACTACGACGTCGATCTTGCCTTGCGCCCCTTTGATCATTGCCTGTCCACCTCGGGAGCGCTGATGCGAGTGATGAGCGCCTCTTACCAGTTAGACGTCCGGTTCTCCGGAAAAGTTGCGCGTCTAACCTTTCTTTACCGACACTTTGCGGAATCTTCCTGAACGGTTACAAAAAAGCCCCTGCCGGGCCGACGTCGCGGTCGGAAACACAGCCCGGATGAGGATTCTCAGAAGGGCAACAGCCAGGGGATCATCAGCGCCAGCAGGGCGAGCACGATGACGGTCAGGGCGCCGCCGACGCGGACGAAATCACCGACCCGATAGCCGCCGGCGCCCATCACCAGCAGGTTGGCCTTGTGGCTGAACGGGGTAAGGAAAGCGGCCGATGCGGCCAGGCCAACCCCCATCATCAGGGGCCGTGGGCTGATGCCCAGCTGATCGGCGGCGAGAAACACCACCGGCGCCAGCAACACCACGGTGGGGGCTCCATCGAGACCCTGGCTCAGGGCACTGGACAAGACCAACAGGGAAACGAGAACGGCGTACGGGCCGAGCGAGCCGGCGCTGTGGACGACACCGTCGGCGATCAGGGCGGCCGCTCCCGAGCGCTCCATCGCGATACCGATCGGGAGCACCGCGGCGACCAGGAAAATGGCGCGCCACTCGATGGCGCGGTAGGCCTCCTCCATGGTCAGCGCGCCGGTCAGGAGGACGAAAACCCCGGCCGCAAACGCCGCCACCTGGATGGGAAAATACCCCGCCGCGACGAGGAACACCATCATGCCGAGGCCGGCGAGTGCGAACGGCGCCTTCTTGGTGCGGCGCACCTCCTCCAGCCCCGCGGTCAGCATCAGGAAGTCCGGGTCCGGGCCCAGCAGTTTGATCTTGGCCGCCGGTCCTTGCAGCAGCAGCGCGTCACCGATGCGCAGTTTCATGTCGGGAAGCCCCTCGTGAATCGGCTCCCCCTCGCGCCAGATCGCCAGTACCTGCACGTTGTAGCGCTCGCGGAAGTTGAGATCCTTCAGCGTGTGGCCGACGATAGCGGAGCGCGGCGCGACGACAGCCTCGACGACGCGCACCGATTCGGACTCGAGCTCGGTCTCTGGAGCTTCTCCCTCGAGCTCGACGCCGCCGACCTCCATCAGGCTGCCGATCCGCGTCGGCTCCCCGGTGACCAGCAGCCGGTCGCCGGCCTCGAACATGTCATCGGGACCGACGGTGCTCAGCTTGCCGCCTCGAAGCACGCCGATGACGGTAAGACCGACGAGCTCGCCGATGCGACTCTCGCGCAGGCTCTTGCCGACCATCGTCGATCCTTCGTTGACCTTGAGCTCGAAACCGACTCCTTCGAGACGCCCGACCGCGGACGACCCGATCTCGACGACGTCGGTTTCCGGGCTCGCGGCCACCTGCTCGATCTGCTCGCGTCGGCCGACGAGCAGAACCTCGTCACCAGCCTGCAGAGGCAAGCCGCCCGGCCGGTCGTGGGCGATCTCGCCGTCGCGCCACACCGCCGCCACCAAGACTCCGTAGCGTTCCCGCACCCGCAACGCTTGAACCGTCTTGCCGACGACGTCGCTGTTGTCGGCGACGCGAATCACGACGCCGGTGAAGATCCCCGATGCCTCACGCAGGTCGACCTGGGTCGAGCGCGCCATCTCGAGGCCTTGTACGCCCATCAGATGCTGGACGTCGGAGAACCTGCCCTCGACCAGGAGGTGATCTTCGCCCCGGATGACGAACTCCGGCGGCGGTGCAAGCTGCTTCTTGCCGCCGCGAACGACCGCAACCACGTTGACGCTCAGGGCCGTTCCGAGGCGCGCTTCTCGCAGCGTCGTGCCGTCCATCGCCGAGCCTTGCGGCACGCGGATCGAGAACAGCCGCTCACGCAACCGGTAGATCTTCGTCAGGTCACCCGGTGACACCATCGTCGAGCCGGTGCCTCGGTCCGGCAACAGCCACCGTCCGATCGTCAGCATGTAGACCACGCCGGCGAGCAGCAGAACGACGCCGAACGGGGTGAAGTCGAAGAGCTCGAACGGCTCCACGCCGCGCTCGCTCATCACCTGCGCGGTCAACAGGTTGGGCGGGGTACCTACGAGCGTCGTCGTGCCGCCCAGGATCGCCCCGAAGGCCAGCGGCATGAACAGGCGCGACGGCGCGATGCGCGCCTGCTTCGCTAACGACGCCACCGCGGGCATCAACACGGCGGTAGCCGCAACGTTGTTCATGAACGCTGACAGAATGCCGGCGACCAGCATCAGGCAGACGACCAGAAGCTTTTCGCGCGGCCCGACGAGGTCGTAGATGGCACGCCCCGCGCTGTCGGCCACGCCGGTGTGGAGGAGCGCTCCGCTGATGAAGAACACCGAGAGCATGGTGATCACCGCAGGCGACGCAAACCCCTGGAAGGCCTCATCGGGCTCCACGTAGCCAGTGAGCGCCAGGACCGCCAAACCGGCGAAGGCAGTCAGTTCGACCGGCAACCTCTCGGTCAGGAAGAAGAGGACCATGACCGCGATGATGGCGAATAAGAAGCCGATTTCGAAGGTCATGGTGGCGGCGACACCCGGGTCGCGCCGCTCCACGCGCGCAAGATGACGGCTCTGCTGCAAGCGGAAACCGCGTCGGGGAACCCTGTGATCTTTATGTAGGACACCAAGGCCGGCGACTCGGGTGGCCGCCCGGTCGCTGCGGTCATCGATGAGCTGGGCGCCGAGCTACGCTTCTTGCTCCGGCAGGTCGGTATCAAGTAGCTACTGGTCCATCGCGTTGAGACGGGCGATCAGCTGATCGGTGATGTCCACCGCCGGGTTGAAGTACAGCAGCCCAGGCGTCTCTGAGTTCAGCACCACGTCGTAGCCGAGCTCGGAGGCCAGCGCCCCGACCACGGGGGTCAGGGTAGCATCGAGATCGGCCAGCACCCGGTTCTGGGTCGCGGTCGCCTGGCGCTGGGCGTCATCGCGCAGCCGCTGCAGATCGATCTGCTTCTGCTCGATATCGGCATCCAGGTTACGCAGCGCTCCCGGCGTCATGATCGCCGACTGCTGCTGGCGCTGGCTCATCAACCCCTGGAGCTCCGTCTCTATCGTGGTGAGCTGTTGCTGCCAGGTGTTGACGTTGGCCTGGATCTGCTGCGTCGCCGCCTTGCCCGGGTTCGACTCGTCGAACACGCGGGCGTTGTCGACGAAGGCAATGCCGCCGCTCCTCTGCGGCGCGGCGCCCAACGGGCCGGCCGCCACCGCCAAGACCACGAGTCCGAAGATGGCTACACCGATGACTGTTGCCTGATTGCGCATGTTGCCTACGTCTCCTTGTTGTTCGCTGGACCGAGCACCGCCGGCGACTATCTACGCTGGGACCGGGTACGCTACCCTGTCATACACCAAATCGCGCCCACTCAAGGTCCTCAATCCATGCGCGCGTTTTCTCAGAATCGGTTTCTTATTGTATTCCTGTCTGCGGCGCTGCCCCTCGCCGGTTGCGATCTCTTCAACAACGACGATGACGAGACGCCGACCTCCCCTCTCTCCGCAAATGTCGTTCTGATCGGTCAGGCCACGGTTCAAGCGGGCGCCACCGGCGTCGCCGAGTATCTCGGGCAGGTTACGAATACCGGGAGCGTGACGGCGCGAAACGTCGTTGTTTCGGTCAATATCTTCAACGCCAACAACGGGTTGATCGACGTCGCCAGCACCTCCGCCGTCCCGGCGGATCTCGGTCCCAACGAGACCGGTACGTTCAAGATAACGAGCACGACGCAGATGGCCGCGGCCATCACGTTCCAGATCGTCATCGAGTGGGACTAGGAGCGGGGCCGAATAGTCGAGCCCCACCTGTTTGACCGCCGCCGAGGGACCCCCGTAAAATTACTCGTCTGATGGTGAGCGTAGCTCAACGGTAGAGCACTAGGTTGTGGTCCTAGCGGTTGGGGGTTCGAATCCCCTCGCTCACCCCTTGAATGCAGCCAATCCCGCGCCTGTAGCTCAGTCAGGATAGAGCGTCGCACTCCGGATGCGAAGGCCGCAGGTTCGACTCCTGCCAGGCGCATTGGTTTCGATTTCGGTGGGCCGCTAGCTCAATTGGCAGAGCAACGGACTCTTAATCCTAAATCGGCCTTTTCGGGGAATCCTTTGCCAGCGCGGATCTGCGCTGAATTCCTTTGGAATCAACAGCTTAGAATTTTACGAGGTTTACGAGGTTTCGAGTCGTTTACACTCTCACAGGGACAAAAAAGGGACAGTTTTGGGGACACCCCGAAGAGAATGAGCGAGATTGCCAGGCCGCATCATTGCTGCACCCGTCGGCGTATGTTGAGGCGAGACCGCTGCTTCGCCGTGTCCGGCGAACACACGTCCGCTACCATTGGGATTGAAGTTGGTGCCGCGCGCCCGTACAGTTAGCGGCATGTGGTGGGTACCACACAGAGGCGAGGGCAATGTCGGGACGCTGTTCTTGCTACTCCCCCTACGAGATTCGTTGAGAGTCGAACTGCGCAATCCGGGGCAGCAGGGAGAGGGGGCCGGGTATCGAACCCGGAATCCTGGGCCTGCGAAGCCCAGTGCCTTTGACCATTTGGCTACCCCCTCTCCTTGGTACCCCGGATTGATGAATTTGCCGAGGGGCCGCACGTTACGTCAGCGGCAGTCGATTAACACGACGGCTTGCTGCGCCTGTGTGGTTTCACCGTGACCGTCTTTGGTCCGGGCTTGTTGCCCTTGCGGACGACACGGCGCACTGTGCGCTTGGGCGGTTTGGCGCCCTTGCGTGTGGCCATGAGCCTCACCTCCTTTCCCCCAGCAGGTCTTGGGATGTCGCTGGGAATTGGGAGCAAACGCGGCCCCTCGGCAACCTACTTGACACACTCTCCATAATCGGTTAAAAACACGAAAGTCCCCCGGCGGAGCTAACGCCGGTAGCAACATCGCCCAAACACTTCGAAAGGACCCGTTGCAGCGGGTCCTTTCACTTTGTAGCACACAGCGTTGATGGTGCCTAGTGCCAATGTGTTGTGGTGCGACGGATCTTCAACCCCTACCTATTGTGGTCCTCTTTTCGGTTCGTTTTCGCTCCGGAGGCGAATCCAAGCTCCGGGCACACCAACCGCGTCAAGCTGCATCGCTTGGTGAAAGATGGCGTCGCGGGCCGTTTGGTCCCCACCTACCCGAGCAGCTTCGCGAGGCCGTTTCCACGCTCCAAAACAAAGGCGGCGAGCCCGCCACGGCCCGCACCGCCCGCCTCCTCTACCGCTCCCCCGGCAGCACCAGCCGGTAGCGCTTCACCATGATCGTGCCGGCTTCGTCTTCCACCGGCGTGATCAGCGTGTCATTGCGGATGAAGGAATAAACTCGACTTGGCAGCGCCCCATCGACCGGACCGAGGTAGCGACCGTCGGCGCCAAACACGTCGATGAGAAACGAGAGCGTGAAGCATGCCCCCGGCAGTCGCACGCCGGTCGAAGAGACCATTGCTGCCTGCGCCAGGTCGCCGGGATTTTCCGGCTCGCAGTCCGGGATCATCTCGGCCGGACTCTCGCGCAGCACCCAGATCTCCCCGGATTGGGACGCCATCAGAGACCGATACGCCGGTTTCGTGGCAGGCATACGACCATCCCACTCGGGTGCGTTACCACTTCTCGCTTCCATACGCGTGAACTGCTCCTGCATGCTGCGGCGCCAGAAATCGGCCTCCGCCTCGGTCACCGGCACTGGATCCCAGAAGCGCTCGACGATGGTGCGGCGTCCGTCCGGAGACAGAATCTCGAATCGGTAGCGGTCGGTGGCACCGGCAACCAGCGGCCCGTCCGGATGGATGGTCCAAACGACCGACGGAGCGTTCGGTACCCCCTCGATCGCGCGCCCGTTGTACGTGTACGTCCAGCGCTCGTACTCGAACGCGGGCACGGCAAACGGCTCGCCGATCGGCCCGTCCGGCCCGTGCGCCTGCAGCGCCCCCACGTTGAGCGGCAGTGGACGGGACTCCAGCTCATCCAGGAAGCCGCCCAGATCATCCCAGGGCCAGGGTACATCCTCCGGCGTCATCCAGTGGAGGGCGCCGAGATCCTGCGGCGGACGCCGGACATTCCGGCGCTCGCGCCGGTCGTGGCCTTCGAACACCATTTGCGCCTGGATGGAACGGGATACCCGGCAGGACTGTCGTCGCGTCCGACCCTCAACGTGGGCACGACGCTCTGTGGGATTGCCGACGTCTACGACGCGATGCGGTCGCAGCGCGCGTACCAGGAAGCCTTTCCGACGGATCGCATCCTGACGGTGCTGCAACGCAATGACGGCACGCAGTTCGATCAGAACCTGGTGCGGCGGTTCGTGCAGCTGGTCGGCATCTACCCGGCCGGCAATCTGGTGCGCCTGGACACGGGGGAGGTTGCGGTCGTGGTGAAAACCTACGCGCCGGATCCGTACCGCCCACGCGTGCGCCTGCTGTTGGACCGCGCCGGCGCCAGCGTGCAACAGAGGCGCGAGATCAACCTGTGGAAGGCCAGGGAGGGCGACCCGCAGTCGATCGAGGCGCCGCTCGATCCCGCCAGCTACGATATCGACCCGCTTACCTATCTGTGAGGGACGGACCGGCCAGCCTTCGCGCTTCGGCGGACCGCCCAACCAGCGCTGGATAGTCGGGTCGCACAGCGACCCGATAGTGGCGGAGGCGGGAAGGACCTCCCTGCGTCGCTGGTGCCCGGGCTACAATCGAAGCGCCTGCCTTATCCGTCATCCCTGGGGACCATGACACCTTCCCGAATAGCCGGAGCGTTAGGAATCACGGGGCTGGCGGCCAGTCTCTGGATCGGCACCGCCATAGCGCAAGACGCACAGCTCCTGCCGCAGTTTCCCGCTCTCCTTTCGGACATCACCGCTCGGGCGATTGATCGCGGGATCCGCGACCTCGACCCGCCGCGCGCGCCGCGTCATGAGAACACCCTTCGGGTGGCTGACGACGGCGGCGGCGGCGAACCGTTCATCCGCGGCAGCATCATCGTCAAGTTCCGGGCCGGCACGACGCCAGAGGCACGGCGCGCGATGCTTTCGCAGGTGAACGGATCGACAACACGTGCCCTTCCCTACGCAAGCTTCGACCTCGTTTCGATCGATGCGGCGGCCGATCCTGAACGCGTGGCGCAGAGGCTCGATACCCAGCCGGATGTCGAGTACGCGCAGGCTCGCTATCGTATCTATCCGGCGTTCGTGCCAAACGATCCGCTCTATCCACGACAGTGGAACTACCCGGCGATTGACATGGAGCGTGCCTGGGATATCAACCCGGGCGCAACGCCGGCGATCACCGTCGCCGTGCTCGACAGCGGTGTCGCCTTCAGGTCCGGCGTGTTCGGCTTCAACGCGCGCGCGTTCCGCCTCACGGCGAACGACCCGATCTTTCCCGCCCTCGGCTTCATCAGCGTCCCGTTCGCGGCGGCCCCAGATCTTGGAGGAGTCGATCGATTCGTCGCTCCCCGTGACTTCATCTGGGACAACGCCACCCCTCTTGATCTGGACGGCCACGGCACGCACGTCTCGGGAATCATCGGCCAGCTCACCAACAACGGCGTTGGCGCGGCGTGAATGGCGTTCAATGTGCGCATCATGCCGGTGAAGGTCGTTTCCGGCGACTGGGATCTCATCT
>JADFNY010000111.1 GCA_022563115.1 Acidobacteriota bacterium
TTTGGCTGAGGCAGCCTTCAGCGCGGTGATTTGGCCTTTGATTTCCTTCTTGGCCAAGCGCGTGATTTCGTTTCTCAGGGCATGAATAAGATTCGGCATGCGACTTCACCTCGTGATCTGTTTCGGGCTTTGTCAACTCAAGTGAAATCCACCGCGAAGCTCGTAATCCGGAGGACAGGAAATCCCGGTATTCGGGCGTCGGCTGCTCTGCGCCCCGAGACTCCTCCTCCCGGCGCCTGACCATCGAAACAACCCAGGGGATCAGGAAAACGAGCACCAACGATATCATCTCGAAACCGCCGATGGCGTCGAACACGCGGACTCTCACCTCCCACTAGCTGACTCGGTATCGGCGTAGATGCCGTTGAACAGTAGCTTGAACGTGCCGTGGGGTTGGGCGCGGAAGTTGATCTCCGGGCCGAACAGGAAAACGTTGCCGTTGCCGACCTTGGCCGCCACCACCGCGACACCATCCTCCCGAAAGGTTTGACCCCAGGCCCAGCCGCTGCGCAGCGAGTTGGGGCCGAACCAAGCCACCGGCTCGACGCCCTGGGCGGCCGCGTTCGGACGCAGGCGAAATACCGGGCTGTTGCGGAAGAACAGGTTGGCGGTCTCACCCATGCCCCAGGCGAGCGGGTGGTCGTTGTCGACGTTGACCTCGAGGATCGAGCCCGGCACGTAGAACTTGTCGCTCCCGAGGTTGCGGGCAGCGCCCGTGGGGCTGCGCTCGACGAGATGGTTCTCGACCGGTAGCTCGAAGTGAGCCGCGAGGTTCATGGCGCTGTTACCGACGGCGATGATCGTGCCGCCGTTCTCGACGAACTCGCGCAGCAGCGGGATCGTCCGGTCGCTGCTGATCGTGCCCTGGCGGCCGCGGAACTCGGCCGGCAGTTCGGCGTCGTCGATGCCTCCACCGCCGCGCCCGCCTCCACGGTCCTCACCACCACCTACGGCACCCGGGATCGCCGCGCTCATGAACACCAAGACGTCGTACTTGCTCTTGAGGTCGCCGGCGTCCAGGTCGGGCGTAAACACGACCTCGAAGTCGAAGTCGAACTGTTCGAACAACCAGCGGGTCCAGCCGGAGGACATGTCGCCCCCGTAGCGGTCCCAGAGACCGACGTGCATCGGCTCGAGCGCTCGGATGTCGCCGCTGGGCTGGGACGAGGCGCCGACAAACGATACGCCGATCTCCTCGGCGATCGTCGAGAGGCGCGCGACGGTGCCGCTACCAGCGGTGACATAAAACGCACCGGCTGGAAATTCGGCGTCGCCGGCGCGCACCGCGCCGCCGTAGCGGAACACCGAATCACCGGCCGCCAGCAGCTTGTTGACCGCGTTGAAAGAGTCGTTGACCTCGGGGCTGAACAGGTACCCGGCGGCGCCGGAGGCGTTGGTCACGGTCCCGGCCGGATGATTCGCCAGGTCGGGAAGGCGCTCGAAGGGGCCGTCGAAGCGGTCGAGAATGCGGTCGAACTCGACCCCCATCTGGTAAGCGACGGTCCAGCCGGCAACGTCGTACGGAGGGGTCGGCGGGGCGCCCGGGTAGGCGAAGTCGTCGGGGTGGACCTGGGGCTCGAACATGTCCAGGACGAAGGGCCGGAAGGCCTGTGCTGACAAGACGACGTACGATCCGGCCGGGTAGCTGCGGCCCGCGGCCGTGAAGCCGGAGGTGGCGCGATGCACCGTCACTCCGCTCTTGATCAGCGTGTTGACGAACTTCGTCGCGGTCGAAAAATCGACCTGGTCGGCCGGCAGGATGTAGCCGCGTGGATCGCGGGCCTCGAGATCACGGAAATCGCTCTCGTAAAAGTCCATCGGATCCGGGTCGCCGCCGCCGCGTCCACCGCCAAAGTTGCCTCGGGCAGCGCGGGCCTCGTTCGGGGGGGCAGCGGCCATTGCTTGCTCGACCGCGGCGATGCGCGCCGGCGACAACGTCCAGTGGTTGCGGTTGCCGCGCTCGATCGAGTTCATCCCCATGCGCCAGATGTTGAACAGGAAGTCCTCACGCAGCTTGCTGGCGATATCGAGGACGGCGCGGTTGGCGGTCATCGAGTACTCGATCGACTGGCGGAAATGCCACTCCTGCGGGGCGATCGGATAGGGCAGGTCGTTGCTGGGAAGCTGACGGGCGAGGCTGAACGGAATGCTCGTCGGTGTCGGGTTGCCGATGGTCTCGGTCAGCAGGCCGATCTGGTTGTGCCAGTAGGGTGTGGTCCGCAAGCCGCCGTTCCACCAGGTCGAGTAGCTGGCGCCCGACCGCATCGTGGCGCCGGGCTTGTTCTCGCGCAGGAAGCGGCTATGCATTGCCGTGCCGACGGTGTCGATTCCGAGGATCAGCAAGGGGTCGATGTTGTAGTTGAAGGGGCCGCGGAACGGCGGCGCGAACAGGACGGTACCCGACGGGCCTCTCTGGTGATGGTTGTAGACGATTTGCGGGAACCATTCGCGGTACAGGATGTTGTTGATCGCGATCGTTTCGCTCTGCGTCGACATGTAGAAGTCGCGGTTGTTGTCGTGGCCAGCGTATTCCTGGTAGAGGACTGGAATGCCGCGCGTGCTGCGCTCCTCGGGCACCGGGTTGCGCATGTACCAGTCGGTGACCAGATCCATGCCGTCGGGGTTGACGCAGGTGGCCAGCAGGATGACGTCGTCGAGGAAGCGCAGCGTCTCGGGGTCCTCGCGGGCGTTCATCTGATAGACCAGCTCGATGAGCTGTTGGGCGCCGAGCACCTCGGTGGCGTGCAGGCCGCCGTCGATCCAGACCACCGACTTGCCTTCCGCGGCGAGGGCCCGGGCCTCGGCCTCGTCGACGCCCTCGGCGTGCGCCATTCGGGCCGAGATCTCCTTGTAGCGATCGAGGTTACGGTGGTTCTCGGGCGACGTGATGATTGCCATGTAGATCGGCCGGCCTTGCTCCGTCTCGCCGATGACCTCGAGCGTCATGCGGTCGGATTCCTGCTCGAGCTTCTGCCAGTAGGCGACGAGCTGCTGGTAGTTGGCGAGGAAGTAGTCGTCACCGATGCTGTTGCCGAACTCTTGGAGGGGCGTCGTGACTCGCTCCTGCGCCGTGGCGGCGGGCGCCGCGATCGGGGCGACGATGAGTCCGACGACGACAAGCGCGGCCGGCAGCAGGGCACTGAAACGGCGAGCTTTGATGGACATAGAAGAGGATCTCCATTCTATGGGGAACATATTCATGGCGGCGGCAGCAGGCTGTTGAAGAGCCTCGGGGAGTTCTTCAACAGCCTGCTAGATTGCGCGTCGGCGGGGAGTCTTGGTCCCGTTTACGCCGGAAGGCCATGCTGGGTGACGTGCTCCATGGCGTCGCAGAAGCGGTCGAGTTCCTCGAGCGTCGTGCAAACGTTGGGCGTAACCCGCAGGCCGGTGCAGTCGGGGTGGTTGATCGGCGTCACGATGATGCGATGCCGATCCCACATGTAGCTGCCGAGGCCGTTGACATCGACCCCGTCGATATACACGTTGCTCAGGCAACAGGAGAAGCGCGGGTCGAGGCTGGTGTTCAGGTGGACCCGATCGTTTTGCAGTAGACGCTCGGCCCAGTAGTTGCGGAGGTAGCGCAGCCGGGCCTCCTTGCGATCGTCGCCGATGCCCTCGTGGAACGTCAGAGCATCACCGATGGCGAGAAAGTTGGCCTCCGGATGGGTGCCGATCTGCTCGAACTTGCGGATGTTGTCCTGCTGGCGTTCCGGCGCCGCCATCAAGGGCCACAGGTCCTCGATCTTGTCGCGGCGGACGTACAGCAAGCCGGTACCGTGCGGCGCGTTGAGCCACTTGTGCAGGCTGGTGCCGTAGTAGTCGCAGTCTAGATCCTCGTGCTTGAAGGCGAACTGCGCGTAGGCGTGGGCGCCGTCGACAATCACCGGAATGCCGTGCCGGCGTGCCATCTGCACGACCCCCTTCACCGGCAGGATCTGGCCGGTCAAGTTGATCTGGTGGCACATCAGGATCATCCGGGTGCGCGAAGTGATGTTGTCCTCGAACAGCGAGACGATCTCGTCGTCATCTTCGGCTGGAACCGGAATCGCGAATTGTTTCAGCACCAACCCTTCGCGTCGCTCGCGCTGCTTGAAGGTGTTGATCATGCGGCCGTAATCCTGGGTGGTGGTCAAGATCTCGTCGCCGCGCTCCAGGTCGATGCCCAACTGGCAGATCTGCAGGCCCTCGGAGGCGTTGCGGGTGATGGCGATCTCCTCGGAGTCGGCGCCGAAATGTCTCGCCAAGCGCTGGCGAACTCCCTCGGCCTGGGGCTCGAGCACGCGCCACATGGTGTACACCGGGGCGGTGTTGGAGTAGTCGAGATAGCGTTTCATCGCGTCCTGGACGGTGATCGGCGAGGCTCCCACGCCGCCGAAGTTCAGGTTCACGAGCGAGCGGTCGACGCTGTAGGCAGTCTGTACCCCGAGCCAGATGGACTCGTCGGCGGCGATCTGTTGGGGGGTGGCGGTGCTGGTTGCGAGCTCGTCCAGAGCCTCCAGCGCCCGACCCATCTTCATCGGGTTCAGGGCCGGCACCATGGCCGTCACCGCGGGCAACCCAACCGCGCCCAGGAACTGTCGTCGGTTCACCATGAGCATGCCTCCGCTTGTGGTCTGCCTCCGGGTGGATGGATGTCGCCGCTAGCATACCGCGCCCGGCGTTTTCGAAGAACCGGGGCAAGCAAACCGACGTCCGGGCTCCCCGGCCACCTGGCTAGAATCAGCGCCCTTTAGCCGCGCAACCAGACCCACCGCACTTCCACCACCGCCAGCTCAGGCCGTGGGTAGGGTTACCAACGCTGCCTGTTCGGCGCGTCCGAGCGAGATCAGTAGGGGGTCGTCTTCCTGGCGCTCGACGAAGGCCTCGCGAGAGTCGATTCCCTGCCATCGCTCGGCAATCACGGCGTGGGCTACGGCGGCGCCCAGGGCGTCGCCCGGGCCCAGCAAGACGAACGCGTCGGGGGCATACTCGCGCAGCGCGACGCGCACCGAGGCGCTGAAGTCGTAGGGTTCCAGCACCTGGGTTTCGAGGGTGTAACGGCACAGCGCCGCGGGATCGGTGCCGAGGGGGTGCCAGCGACACCCGCGGCCGTCGATCAGGGGTATCGAGGGTGGGCGCCACGGAAGGCTGGAGAGCTGATCGAGTGCGCGCTCGGAGACGGGAAGCATCAGGGAGGAGTGAAAGGCGGAATGTCCGGGGAGCTCGAGCGGGTACTTCATCTCGGCGTTCTTGACCGGGGGTAGTTCGCCGAGCAGCAGCGGAAGCCCGTCCGCGTCGGCCCAGAGCACGGCGTAGCCACCGTAGCGTATCGACCAGCCGGCCTGGTGGCCGGCCTCGCGGACGCTTTCGAGCGCCGTCGCTGCCGCGGCGGCGCGCCCGGGTTCGGCGCGCCAATCGTCGTCGACGAGCGGATAGATCACCTGCCCTCCGATCTGGCCGTTCTGCAACATCCCGCCCATCGTCTCGACCAGATCGAAGGCATCGTCGAGGCCGAAGACGCCGGCGGCGAAAAGCGCCGAGTACCAGCCCATGCTGTTGCCGCCGACGGCGACGATATCGAGCTCGGTGTCGTCGAGGCGGAGGAAGTCGAACGCGGTGCAGGCGAAGGTCAGGCCGGAGGCGTTCTCGCCGCGGAAAAACTCGGGGCTGAACGTGCGGGCCCCGTCCATGCCGCGAATCGTCAAGTCGCCCCTGGCGGTACGCAGGCCATCGGAGCGATCGATGGCGGCGTTGAGCTCGGAAAGCACCGCTGCCTGCACCGGCCGGGACAGGTAACCGAGCTCGCTCGCGGTGTAGCTGCCGCGGCCCGGACACAGGACAACGACGGCCTTGTTCACGACCCCTCCGCCCTGACCGTGACAGCGACTGGGCGCTCCGACAGTGCAACGGCGCGCCGCACGATCCCGTCCTCGTTCGGTAGCACGTGCTCCCACGACGGCCCGAGCGGGATGAACGTGTCCTCGCCGCAGTAGCGCTCGATGTGGGGGAGGGCACCGTCGACCCGATCCGGGTAGGCCTCCACCAGCGCGGTGACCAGCGCCTCGCTGACGCCGCCGGTTCGTCGTCCCTCGTCGACGATCAAGACACGGCCGGTTTTCGATGCCTGGTCACAGACCGTCTCGACGTCGAGGGGCAGCAGCCATCTCAGGTCGACGACGCGGGCCCCGATCCCGTGCTGCTCGCGCAGGACATGCGCGGCTCTCAGCGAGCGCCACAGGCCATTCGCCCAGCTGACGATCGTCAGCGCGGGCTCGTCGCCGGCGTTTTCGTCGTAGACGCGAGCGCGGCCGAGCTCTACGGCGCGGCCGGGGGCGGGGAAGGAGTCGAGCCAGCCGTCGTCGCCTTCTTCGACGAGATCACGGGTTCGATACAAGGCGATCGGCTCGACGAAAAAGACGATGCGACCGTCGACACGGGCAAGGGCCATCGCCGTGCGCAGCATCCCCACCGCATCGTCGCCACGCGCCGGCGACGCGATGACGACGCCCGGAACATCGCGCAGCGCCGCGATGCTGTTGTCGTTGTGAAAGTGACCGCCGAAGCCGCGCTGGTAGCCCCAACCGGCGATACGGATCACCATCGGGTTGCTGAGCTGACCGCGCGAAAAAAACTGCAGGGTCGCCGCCTCGCCGCGCACTTGGTCCTCGGCGTTGTGGTAGTAGGCGAGGTACTGGATCTCGGGGACCGGGAGGAAGCCCAGTTGGGCGGCGCCGATCGCCATCCCGAGAATGCTCTGCTCGTCGAGCAGGGTGTTGAACACCCGCCCGGCGCTGGTTTTCTCGTAGAGCTGGTCGGTGACGCCGTAGACGCCGCCCCGCTTGCCGACATCCTCGCCGAAGACGAGCATCTCGGGGTACTTGGCGAGTAAATCGTGCAAGCCCCAGTTGAGCAGTTGGGCGAGGTGGCGGGGTTTGTCGGACTCGGGTAGCCGGTCGACGCCGCCGAAATGGGCGGCGCGCGCCTCGCCATAGTCGGTACGCTCGGCCTCGGCGCGTACTTCATCGGGGGAGTAGGGCGCCAGCGGATGCATGATCTCGTCGGCGCTGCCGAGGTGGGGGCGTGTTGCCGCCTCGCGTGAGGCGCGCTGTACCCGGTTGCGTGACTCGTCGTACAGGGCCTCGAGCTCGGACCCTGTGGCGAGTCCTGCCTCGATCGCACGGCGGGTGTTGAGGTACAGCGGATCGCGGGCCTCGTCCTTTTTGATCTCCTCGATGTTCCGGTACGCAAGCTCGACATCGGAACCGGCGTGGCCGAGCAGACGCACGACGTCAAGGTGCAAAAATGTCGGCGCCCTTCGGTTGCGACAGTGCTCGACCGCCCGGGACGCGGTGTCGTAGGTGGCCGCGAGGTCGAGGCCGTCGGCATGGAAATACGACAGGCCGGGCTGTGCGCCCCAGCGCCTCTCGATCCATCCGCTCGGCGTGCTGACCGAGATCCCCAGACCGTTGTCCTCGCAAACGAACAGGATCGGCACCGGCAGATACTGGTAGCGGGCCCACAGCGCCGCGTTTACCGCGCCCAGAGCGGTGGAGTGGTTGAGGCCGGCGTCGCCGCCGCTGCACACGACGATGGCATCGTCGGGAAACGGCAGCGGCAGGCCGAGATGCTTGGCGCGTTCGATCGAGACGGCGTGGCCGACGGCCTTCGGAAAATGCGACGCGATCGTGCTGGTCTGGGGATAGATCCACAGGGGGACGCTGCCGAAGACCTTGTGCCGGCCGCCGGAGATAGGATCGTCCATGGAGGCGGTCAGCGACAGCAGGGTATCGAAGATCGGCGTCTGCCCGGGGACCTGGCGCGCACGCTCGACGAAAAAGCCTCCCGACCGGTAGTGCAGGAAGGCCGGATCGGTCGGCTGCAGGGCCGCGGCGACCGCGGCATTCACCTCGTGGCCGGCGCTGGCGATCGTGTAGTAGCCTTCGTCACGATCCTTGAGCGCGCGCGCCTCGACGTCGAGGTGCCGCACGACGTAGAGGGTTTCGAGCAGGTCGAGGAAACGATGGCCCGTCAGGGTCGTATCTTCGTCGACGGGCTCGGCGCGATCGGCGGGCGGACGCTCGTCCAGGTCACGGAAGAGCGTGCGCAGGTTCGCTTCGAGAACGTCGGCTCGGCTGCTCATCAGGGATCGCGAGAAATGCGGCGAACGGGCCGGCCCCCCGGGATCGTCGTCGCTTTCGGTGGCTGGATTCTAGCAGGCTACAGCCTGCTCTCAGGAACAGGAGAGGAGACGCCGTGTCCGAAGTCGTCTACGAGGCGCAGATTCGCATCGAACGGGTGAAAGGGCCGTTGCGCATGGCCTACTTGCCCGCCGAAGAGCAAGCAGTGGCCTTCGGCGTGCATGGCGCGATCGCCGAGCATTACGGTGTGGCGCCGGAAGTCTCATCGCCCCACGCCACGACCATCGACTACTTGATCGCCGCCGCCGGTGGCTGACTGCTCGGCACCTTCGGAGGCGCGCTGGAGGCGCGTCAGGTCGATGCCAGCGACGGCAGGCTGATCGCAGAGGTCCGCGGCGAGGTTGAAACCGAGGACGGGGTGCTTGTGATACGCCGCATTCACGCTGCCTACACGCTTCAGGCGTCCGAAGAAGTCCTCGAGACCGTCCAAAGGGTGCACGACATGCACCGGGAGCACTGCCCCGTGTACCGCTCGATTCACCGAGCGATCGCGATCACGACGGACTTCGAGATCGTCTAGCCCGCAGTAGCACCCAGTTGAGAAATGCGGGCTAGCGCTGCTGCTGGCCGCCCGAGCGGCGGCTGATGGCGCGGAAGTACTCCTCTACCTGCTTGCGGTAGCCCTCGGGCACCTCATCGGAGTCGGCGAGGGCCGGACGCGCACGGCCGTCGCCGTCGACGAGCCTTCGCAGCGCGTACTCGAAGAGCTTGAGGTCTTCGATGACCTGATCACGAAGCTCGTCGATACCGCGCGGCGTGCCGTCGAACTGCCAGTCACGCATCTCGTCGAGGATCTCGTCGAGGTCGGTCACCTGCTGGCCTTCGCTGGCGAGCCGGTCGCGCAACGCTTCGGCCTGGTCGACCCGATGATCCCACTCGGCGCCGAGCTGACGAGCCTGGTTGTCCCAGGTGCCGTCCCAGTTGCCGCCGCCACCGAAGTTGTTGCCCCGCTGACCACCCAAGCGGCCGCCCTGGTTGCGACCGTCGCCCCGCTGGCCACCTTGGCCCAGTTGACCTTGCTGGCCTTGTTGACTCTGACCCTGCTGACCTTGCTGGCCACCCTGGCCTTGTTCGCCTTGCTGGCCCTGTTCACCCTGCTCGCCCTGCTGACCTTGCTGTTCGCCCTGCCGCTGGCGTTCGAGACTCTGCTCCGCGCGGTCGGCGAAGGACTCGAGGCCGCGTATCAGGCCGCGGGTCTCGTCGAGTGAGGTGGTGAGGTCGTCGCGGTCGGCGCCCTCCACGAGGTCGGCAGCTTCGTCGATCATCTCGCCGAGGTGATCGAGGTCGTTGGTGATCTGCTCCTCGAATTGTTCCGCGTAGGGGCCGAGCCGCTGTTGGGCAACGCCCTTGGAGTAACGGATCTTGTCGGCGAGCTTCGAATCCCGCATCCAGT
>JADFNY010000112.1 GCA_022563115.1 Acidobacteriota bacterium
CCACGACTGAGCGTCTCCGACATCGAGCTCGAGCAGGAGATGTCGCGGCCGTACGCCTACGTCGCCCGCATGGTCTACGGCGAGGAAGGCGACAAGGGCATGGACATCATCGACCTGCACGACCCGGCCAAACCCGAGGTGATCTATCGTTGGCGGATCGAAAACCAGGATCTCCACTTGGGAACCGGGGGCATGGACGTCAAGCACTTCAAGTGGAACGGCCGCTACTACGTCGTGCAGTCGGTGCAGTTCGGCCAGGGCGGGCCTGATAGTGATATGGGCGCCGTGGTCCTCGACGTCACCGGGCTCCCTGACCCCACGACGGTCAAAGAGGTGGGCCGCCTGAGGGAGCCGGAGCTGCCAGGCGGCTTCCACAACATCTTCATTTATAAGCACAGCAACGGCCGGGTGCTGCTGTTCAGCACCGTCTCCGGCCCCTACGCCCACGTCTACGACCTGGGTTACGTGGTGGAAGGGCGCGCCGACGAGGCGCTGGTGGCCAAAGTACCGGTGCCGGGCGATTACGACGCCAACATCCGTGGCTACCACGACCTGTAAGCCGGCTACCACGTCGATACCAAGCAAGACCGCTTCTATGGTGGGGGCACCGGCGGCTACTACGTCTACAACATCACCGATCTCGAAAACCCCGAGGTGCTGGTAACCCTGACCGGAATCTCCGGGGTCGAGCGTGGCCACACCTTCACGCCCAGCCCCGACGGCCGCTACGTCATCGCCGAAACCGAGTACCAACACGCGCCGTTGCGAATCTTCGACTTGAAACCGGCGCTCGACGGCGAAGTAGAAAACATCCGCCGGCCGATCTCGGCGTGGACCGCGGACTGGCAGCACTTGGTGCACAACCACGAGGTGCGCTGGCCGTATGTGTTCGTTTCCGGCTACCTCGACGGATTTCAGGTTTTCAGCCTGATGGATCCAAAGAACCCGGTGACGGTGGCCTACTACGACACCTATGTGGGCCCGCCGAACACCGTCCGCTGCGCGATGTGCAACGGCGCCTTCGGCGTGGACGTGCGCAACGCCGACGGTTTGATCGTCCTTAGCGATATGACCACGGGTTTCTGGGCGTTTCGGATGGAAGGCTTCAGCGGTTGGAACGGTGCCGACTGGGGCATGCCGAACATCTCGAGCGTGCAGGATTGGGAAAAGGGCCCACAGGGTAGCCGCTGACGAAGCTGCCGAGCCTCGCCCCTGAGTGCCGGTGGCGTTCGGAGCCGGTGTGAGGAGGACCGTCATGCGATTCCAAGTTGGCTCGGCAGTTGTTGCCTGGGTTGCGATGACCAGTGGGTTCGGCGGTCAGGTGTCTACGGGGTCTGCGGAGGTGGCGCAGGAAGCCGGCAACTGGCGGGTTTCGGTCGAAGGTTCGCCAGGAGATGCCAACTACCAGGTTCGGTTGACGGTACGCGATCCACGCGGGTGGCAATCGATTCGCAGGCTGGGGCCAGATCATCCGTACGTGGCTACCAGCCTCTACGACCTTGCGATGCGGTACCGCAACCAAGGCAGATACGAGGACGCAGAGCCGCTGTTCCTGCGATCGCTCGCGATCACGGAGGAGCAACAGGGGCCGGATCATCTCAACGTGGCTACCATCCTCGGCGACCTTGCGTTGCTGTACTACACCCTCGCGAGATACAACGAAGCGGAACCGCTTTTCCTCCAATCCCTGGCGATCAGGGAGGAGAAGCTGGGGCCGGATCATCCCGACGTCGCCATTACCGTAAACAACCTTGCGTTGCTGTACCGCTACCAAGGCAGGTACGAAGAAGCAGAGCCGCTGTACCTGCGATCGCTGGCGATCAGGGAGGAGAAGCTGGGGTCAGATCATCCCTACGTGGCCACCAGCCTCAACAACCTTGCGGTGCTGTACCGCAACCAAGGCAGATACGAGGACGCAGAGCCGCTGTTCCTGCGATCGCTCGCGATCAGGGAGGAGAAGCTGGGGCCAGATCATCTCGACGTGGCTACCAGCCTCAACAACCTTGCGGTGCTGTACCGGTACCAGGGCAGGTACAACGACGCAGAGCCGCTGTACCTGCGATCGCTCGCGATCAGGGAGGAGAAGCTGGGGCCGGATCATCTCACGGTGACGACTAGCCTCAACAACCTTGCGGTGTTGTACGAGAACCAAGGCAAGTACGAGAAGGCGGAGCCGTTGTACCTGCGATCGCTGGCGATCAAAGAGGAGCGATTGGGGCCGGATCATCCCAGCGTGGCCACGACCCTCCACAACCTTGCGGGGCTGTACCGCAACCAAGGCCGGTACGAGGATGCGGAGCCGCTCTTCCTGCGATCGCTTGCGATCAGCGAGGAGAAGCTGGGGCTGGATCATCCCACTGTGGCTACCGTCTTGGAAAAATACGCCATTTTGTTACGGCGAATGGGGCGCCAACAGGAAGCCGAGCAACTGGAACGCAGGGCAGCGAGGATCCGCGGCGGAGCGCCTCTTCGAGGCGCTGAAGCCGCGACGGCTTCCCTGGAAATCATGTGCCCGTTCATTCCATAATCGTAGCCTCACTGCAGACCTAGGAGGATTCGATGAGCCGCTCGTCCTTGAACCGTCGTGACTTCACTCGCCTCTTCGCCTTCGGCGGGTCGGCCGCGGTGCTCAGCCACCCGAGCTTCGAGGGCTTTCGGCCCGCGTCGCTTTCGACCCGCTCCCTTCGCCCGGGGGCGGTCAAGTGGGACGACGTTCGGTCGCAGTTCCTGATGCCGCCCGACGTATCGGTCCTGAACGCCGCGAACCTCTGCCCTTCCCCTGCCAGAGTATTGGAGACGGTCGTCGAGTACACGGAACGACTGGACCGCGAGCCGTTCCCGAGCTACCGGACCGAGATCCTCGGCGCCAAGGAACGGACGCGCGAGTTGCTCGCCGGATTCCTACGCGTGACACCCGAAGAGATCCTCATCACCAGAAACACGAGCGAGGCGAACAACTGGGTCTCGAACGGGCTCGACCTCGGTCCGGGCGACGAGGTCCTGATCTTCTCGGACAACCACCCCAGCAACAACCGGGCATGGAAGGCCAAGGGGGAGCGGTTCGGCTACACCGTACGGGAAGTCGAGCAGGTTACTCCGCACCCCGGATTCGAGTACTACCTCGAAGCGTTCGAGCGTGCCATCACCGTGAACACGCGTGTGATGACCTTCATGCACCAGAGCAACGTCGCGGGAGAGCTCTTTCCCGCCAAGGAGCTCTGCGCGCTGGCCCGGGACCGGGGGATCATCTCATTGATCGATGGGGCGCAATCGTTCGGCCTGCTGGACGTGGACCTGTCCGACATCCAGCCGGATTTCTACTCGGGCAGCGCGCACAAATGGCCGTGCGGCCCGAAGGAGACCGGAGTGCTGTACGTGAACGCGCGGGTCCAGGATCGGTTCTGGCCCTCGAGCTACAGCGCCTACTCGGGACGGTCGGGCATCTCACGCACCCATGAAGGGATGGGGCAGCGCGACACGCCGGCGCTGCTCACCTTCGGCACACAGATCGAGTTCCTCCAGTCGATCGGCCAGGGCGAGATCGAGGCGCGGAGCCGAGGGCTGGCCAACCAGCTCATCGAAGGCTTGAACGCGATCGAAGGCGTGCACATGTGGACCCCGGCTGAGCCGGAGCTGCGCGCGGCGGTGGTCACGTTCCGGCCGGGGGAGCTCGATGCCCGTCGGGTTCTCGGAGCACTCGAGGAGGACGGCATCGTGGCCGCGGCCCGCGGTGGGTCGGACCGGGGCGGAATCCGTTTCTCGCCGCACTTCTACAACATGGAAGTGGACATCGAGCGCGCAATCGACGCGATCGGTCGCTACATGCGCCAGGGGCTGTAGCGCGCCTGCCCAACTCGCCCGCCCATTCGTCAGCCCGTTGACGGTGCGGCTCGCTGTGTCGTGAACGACCGACGGCATGACGGGTCGTGAGATCAGCAAGCAAGCGGGCGGACAGGCCTCGCTCGCACAATTGGTGAGATCAGAACATGGGAAAACTCACCAACAGGTGGCTGGCGATCGGCACCGAATGGGGTCCCACGCCGAGGACCGAGGTGCCGTCCGGTGGAACGATCGAAGTGGAGCTGCCGACTCAGGGCGAGCGTTTCGAGACCTGGACCGCCCATCCCGAGCTTTCGTCTTGTGGATCGGGAAGCTAGAGAGTTCCTTGTCCATCGGAATAAGACTGACTAGAGTTGAATATGTATATTAGCTCATATATATTCTGATCAATACTCATAGTCGAGCACTCTACGGAGCCTGCTGGATGAACAAGACAAACGACGACGCCGAGCGGTTCCTGCCGCTGCGCGCCAACTGGTTCCACATCCTCGTGTCGCTCGCCGACAGCGACCGGCACGGCTACGGCATCATGCAGGAGGTCGAGGAGCGCACCGCGGGTGGTGTTCATCTGTGGCCGGCGACGCTGTACGGCTCGATCAAGAAAATGCTTGAAGAGAAGCTGATCGCGGAGGCCGGCAGCCCCCAGGACGCCGCCGGCGACGACCCGCGGCGCCGCTACTACACCATCAGCAACCTCGGCCTGGAGGTGCTTCGGTGCGAGACGCACCGCCTGGAAACGCTCGTCGCCGGGGCGCGCGCCAAGCCGGCGGTGGGCCATGGGGAGCGCACACCGTGACCGGTTTCTATCGCCTCGTCCTGTGGTTGCTGCCCGGTGATCTGCGCCGGGACTTCGGCCCCGAGATGTTGCAAACGGTGGCGCTCCTGTCGCGCGACCCGCGCTATCAAACAATCGGGGGACGCCTGCGCCTGCTCGCCGCGCTCACCCGCGACGGGCTGATCAGCGCCTGGCGCACCCGCGGCGCCGATGCGCGCGGCGGCCGACCCCTGCCCCCCTCTCAGCAACCCCCGTTCCCCGGGAAAGCCACGCTCATGGATTTTGTCTGGCTGGATCTTCGCGCGGCGCTTCGAACGCTGCGCAAGAATGCCGGTTTCACCGCTCTCGCCGTGCTCACGCTGGGGCTCGGCATCGGCGCCAACGTGGCTGTGTTCGGGGTGTTGAACGCGGTGTTGCTGCGGCCGCTACCCTACGACGATCCCGACCAGCTGGTGGTTCTCGCTGAGACCTTCCGCGGCAACAGCGCCAACGCCTCGTACCCGAACGTCGCCGACTGGCAAGAACGTGCCGACCTCTTCGAGGGCATCACCGGATTCGACGATCGCAAGGTCTTCAACCTCACCGGCGGCGACATGCCGCAGCAGGTGTATGGCGCCTCGGCGACCGCCGGTTTCTTCGACGTGCTCGGCGTGGCGCCGCTGCGCGGGCGGACGTTCCGGCCCGACGACGACGTTCCCGAGGCGGCCAAGGTGGTCGTGCTGAGCGAGCGGCTGTGGCGTGATGCCTTCGGCGCCGACGAGCAGATCGTCGGTCGCGACCTGCGCATGAACGGCGAGCCCTACACCGTCATCGGCGTGGTGCCGGCGAGCCTGCGGATCCCCAATCGCGAGGACCTCTGGGTGCCGCTGGCGACGCATCCCTACGGCGACGACCGGTTGCAGGTGCGTTCGGAAACGATTCTCGAGGTCATCGGGCGCCTCAAGCCCGGGGTGACGCTGGCCCAGGGCCGCGACCAGATCAGCGCGATCGCGGCGGCGCTCGCGGCGAATCATCCAGGCGAGCTCGACGGCAGGGGCGCCACCGCGTGGCCCCTGCGTGACGACGTTGTCGGCAACATCGAACCGGTGCTCGATCTCATGCTCGCGGCCGTCGGCATCGTCCTGCTGATCGCCGTGGTCAACGTCACCAACATGTCCCTGGCGCGCGCCGTGACACGCCGGCGCGAGGTTTCGTTGCGCATGGCGCTGGGCGCTGGGCCCTGGCGCCTGGCGCGGGGGCAGCTCATCGAGTCCGGTGTGCTCGCCGTCAGTGGAGGAGTACTCGGCGCGACCTTCGCCAGCTGGATCGTGCCCTGGGTACTCGCCATGAATCCCGACGCGCTGCCGACCGGCATCACCGTCGAGCTCGCACCGGACGCCGCGATGCTCGCGTTCGTCGCCGGCCTGGTGACGCTTTCCACCCTCGGTGCCGGGCTCGTCCCCGTCATGCTCACGCGATCGCGTCGGCTCACCGGGCCGCTGCAGGATGGCAGTGGCGCTGCCTCGGGCGGGGCCTTCGCCACGCGCGTGCGCAACGGGCTGGTGGTGGTCGAGGTCGCCCTGTCGCTGGTGCTGCTGGCCGGGGCGGCGTTGCTCGTGCAGAGCCTGACGCGCGCCGCCCGTATCGAGCCCGGCTTCGCAACCGAAGGCCTGTTGACGGCGCGCATTGATCTGCCGGTCACCGAATACGACGCGGACGCGCAACGGCGCTTCTTCGACCAGCTGCGCGAGCGGCTCGGCGGGCTGCCGCGCATCCAGTCCGTCGGGCTGGTGAGCCGCCTGCCGTTGTCCGGAGCCACGTCGATCTCGGCGTTCGATGTCGACGGCATGGGTGAGGTCCCGGCCGACGAACGCCCCGCGGCACACATCCGTACCGTCGGCCCGGGTTACTTCGAGGCGCTCAGCATCCCGCTGGTTCGCGGCCGGACGTTCGACGAGAACGACGGCGTATCGACCTTCGGCGTCATCGTCGACGAAGAGCTCGCCGAGCAGCTGTGGCCCGGCGAAGAGGCGATTGGCAAGCAGATCCGCGAGAGCGCCGCCACCCCATGGGTCCCGGTCGTCGGCGTGGTGGGCAGGACGCGGCACTGGGGCCAGCTATTCGCGCCGACCCAGACGCTCTACCTGCCCTACAAGATGCTGCCCGAAGCGTCGATGCACGTCGTCCTGCGCACCGAGGGAGAGCCTGCCACGCTCACCCCGACGCTGCGCGAGATAGTGCGAGAGATCGATCCGGCCTTGCCGGTGAACGACGTGCAGTCGATGGAGGAACGGGTGGCCGGCTCGCTGGCGCGGCCGCGTTTCAATACCGCCCTGCTATCGGTGTTCGCCGCCGTCGCTGTGGCGCTCGGCGCGCTGGGCATCTACGGCACCATCGCCTGGTCGGTGGCGCAGCGTCGCCGCGAGATCGGCGTGCGCCTCGCGCTCGGCGCCAGGCAGGGCGACGTTCGCCGCATGGTCGTCGCACAGGGGCTGCGCCTCACCCTGCTCGGCGTCGCCCTCGGCGTCCCGGCGGCCCTCGCCGCCGCCCGCCTGATCGAAAGCCAGCTGTTTCAGATCGAACCGACCGACCCGGCAACACTGGCCGCTGTCGCTACCGCGATTGGTGCCGTCGCCCTCGCTGCCTCCTGGCTGTCGGCGCGCCAGGCAACCCGTGTGGATCCCCTGACTTCCCTGCGAACCGAGTAAACAGGCACTGTCAACTGACGGACGAGGGCGGGCAAGCTTGCCGCCTCGATCGCGATCATTGTGGCGGTCGCGGCGCTCGTCTCGGCGATCCCGGCCCACCGCGCCATCCGAGTCGACCGGCGCTCCGCAATGGCCGATTGAAAGGACGCAGCCGTCACGCGACGATCGTCAACGTGTCCCGCTATAATTCCGATCGAATCGGCGCTGCCCCGCATCGAGCTGCTACCGGTGAACGACATGACCAACCGGTTCACGATCTCCGTGGACCGAGAGCCCGAGTCGGTGGTCCGCGACCCAGACCTTTGGGTGCTGATGGACGCCGACTTGGCGCGGAGGAACTGACCATGAGAGCAACGCCTCTGCTTTTGACCTTGGCCCTGACCTTGGCGGTGACGACCCCGCTGGAGGCTCAGCGGGCGTACGAGCCCCTGAACAAGGAGGCCCACCGCCAGCGTCGGGCGAAGTTCCTTGAGGCCATGGACGGCGGCATTGCCATCATCGTGGCCGCCCAGAAGGACCAGGACCTCATCTACGAGTTCTTCGTGGACCATTCGGACCTCCACGACTTCATCTACCTGACGGGGCTGGAGGGGATCGACGCCTGGGAGTCGGCCCTGGTGCTGGCCCCCGACGCCGAGACCTACCGCGAGATCCTCTACACCTCGCAGGACCCGGACGGGATGAAGGAGAAAACGGGCATCGAGCACGTCTATCCCTACGAGCTCTTTATGGAGCACCTGTCCGACGCGATCACCGACTACTCCCTCCTCCGGACCCATCAACGCGGTAGCAAGGCGCTGGCGACGGACCTGTCACGGTCCCTGGGCGAGGAGAAGAACGTGTACTTCAACTACCAGCGTTTCCTGAACCTGGCGGCGACGCCCCCGGAGCGCCTCGATATCGCCAATCGGCTCCGGTACTTCTCGCCGGAGGTGCAGGTGAAGGACGCATCGGACATCCTGAACCGCCTGCGCATGATCCACGACGAGGCGGAGATCGAGCTCCTGAGGAAGGCCTCGGACATCACGGTCCAGGCGTTCATGGAGTCGGCCAAGGCGGTTCACGAGGAGATGACCACCCAGCAGATCGCCGCCATCGTGAACTTCACCTTCGAGTACGAGCACGCGGCACCCTCCTTCCGGACCAACATCTCGATCTCGGGTCCGGACGCCCCGGCGAGGGGGGAAGGGAGGGACTGGCCCATCGGGATCCGTCCGCGGCTCGGGCCCTGGCACGTGAGTGACGGCCAGATGATCAGCTACGACATCGGGGCCGAGTACGCTCACTACACTGCGGACTTTGGGCGCTCCGTACCGGTGAGCGGCAAGTATACGCCCGAGCAACGACGCATCGCCGAGATCGTGACGCGCATCCAAAAGCAGACGATCGCCGCGGTGAGGCCCGGAAGAACGTTCACCGACAGCCAGGCGCTGAAAGACCGGCTCATGAGCGAGGCGGGACTGGGGGATGTGACCGGGACCTACGGCATCTCACACTTCGTCGGGATGGAGATCCACGACGTGGGCTTCTACGACATTCCCTGGGAGCCCGGCATGTGTTTCGTCATCGAGTGGAGGGTGAGCCAGGAGGACTTCTCCATCCGCTTCGAGGACGTGATCCTGGTGACCGAGGACGGCCACGAGTGGCTCACCGGACACTCCCCCATCGAGCCCGACGAGATCGAGGCCCTCATGGCTCAGCGGGGGATCTGGGAAGGGGGGCGCTAGCCGCGCGCCTTGTCCTCACACGCCCTCGCACTGGCTCGCTACGCCACCCGTTGAGAAGTCCGGGCTAGGGGATCAGCGCAGCGTCGTTGCAATGCCTCTCAGCGTTTCGGCCAGCGATCCCAGGCGCTGCACGTTGAGCCAAACGGCTTCCTCGGCAGCGCCCTCCAACTCGGTCGCCAGCGCTTCGAGCTCGGCGACGACCGTCGCGGCGCCACTGTCGCCGGAGCCAAGCTGGTCGACGCGACCGAGGGCCTCGGTGACCGCGCCGGCGCGTTGCGGCTCGATGCCGTTGCCGCGGTCGAGCTGATCGAGGTAGGCGCGCGCCAACGTTGAGCTCGGCGGCCAGACGATCCGCTGCTGGTGTTGCACGTTGGTCTCTTCGGACACCACCAGACTGGCGGCGTCGATCTCGTTTTGCGACAGATGTTCGCTCGCCGTCAGCCGGAACACATCGAGCCCGCGGGCGATCTCGGCGCCGTAGATGTGACCGTTGTACCAGTAGGCCGACCAGTAGCCGCCCGAGACCAGGTCCTCGG
>JADFNY010000113.1 GCA_022563115.1 Acidobacteriota bacterium
AGCGCTCGTCGGTCAAGGTCGGACCCACATGACAGGTGGCGCAATTCCCCTGGCCGCGAAAGATCGTCAGTCCGCGGCGGGCTTGCGCCGATAGCGCGTCACGGTCGCCGTTCATGTAGCGGTCGATACGCGAGTTTCCCGACAGGATGGTGCGCACGTAGCTCGCTAGTGCCCGGCCCAGATCGTCGGCCGTGATCGTTCGCCCGAAAGCTGCCTGAAAGAGGGCGGGATACTGGCGATGATCCTGCAGCCGCTCGAGAACGTCCGGGACAGTGAGGTCCATTTCTTTTCGGTCTTGAATCGGTTGCAGGACCTGCGCTTCAAGGCTTGCGATGCGACCGTCCCAGAAGAACGTGGCGCCATAGCCGCGGTTGACGAGCGTCGGCACGTTACGTGTGCCCGTGCGGCCGAAGATGCCCACAGCGACTGGCCGGCCGTCGGTGAAGGCGCGCTCGGGCTCATGGCAGGTGACGCACGCAACGCGTCGGTCGCGAGACAGGATGGTGTCCGAGAACAGGCGGCGCCCCAGGGTCACCTTCTCGCGGGTGAGAGGATTGTCTTCGGGGACGGGCATGTAGAGATCGAGCCCTAAGGGAACCTCTGGTCGCTGCCGTTCGGGCGCGAGCTGAGCCGCGACCGGCACCGCAAGGAGAGCGAGAGCTACCAGAGGTGCCATGAGCCGTAGGTCGGCTGATGGTTCGTGGCTCACCGCGGAACAACCGATCTGTCCCGTCCCCTCCTTTGCACGAGCCTACCGGCCGGAGTGGTCTTCAAGCTCCGGCAGGAAGTTCTCCATCACCCACAGCTCGGAGCCCCCGTCACCCCGCCCCCCGCTGGAGAACGCGATGCGCTGCCCATCGGGATGTACGCTGAGACCTCCCAACCCTAGCTCGCCCATGGGCCGGCCGAGCTTTTCCGGTTCGCCGCCGTCCGGAGAGATACGCCAGAGCTCCATGTTGCCGCGGGGGCCTTTCTCGAAAAGAAGGTGGCGCCCATCGGGCATCCACGCGACGCCGCCGATTCGAATGCCTTGCTCCTGCTCCTCTTGTGAGAATCGAAGCAGTTCCCTGGACTCCCCCGTAGCCGAGATGACCTTCAGGCCACCCCTCAGGCTTTCGCGAAGCGCCAACTGCCAGCCATCGGGCGACCTGAGCACGCTTCCAGCCCAATTAAACGCAAGGCCGCGCGCGATTTCCTTCTCCTGGCCGGTTTCCAGGTTACGCATCAGGACCCGCGCCCTTCTGCTGGCATGGTCCGAGGACACGTAGAAAATCGCCTTCCCGTCAGGAGACCAGTCCGCCCAGCTGGTGGTCGCCTCAGGCCCCATCTGCACAATGGGCTTGACCTCACCGGTCTGCGCGTCGATCCGGTAGACACCCTGGCGACCCTTGTGGTCTCTGGCGGTGGCGAGAAGGGAGCCACCGTCTGGCGACCAACGAGGACGAAACGCTTTAGTCGTCAGCTTCAGCGGGAGCTCACGCTCCTCGCCGGTTTCGACCGAGCGAATCACGAGCACCCACCCTGATGATTCAAACCCGGTGGAGGGAACGGGATCCCGCCGCGAGACGTATGCGAGGTATTGGCCGTCGGGCGACCAGTCGGGTCCATAATTTTCGCCTGTGAACCGCCCGATCTGCTCCGGTGGGGCGAGACTCTCGCCGGTGGCCAGATCGAGTGTGCCGACATACACATCTTGTCCCGCGTTGGACTCCATAGTAGAACGAACCATTCCGCGTCAACCCAAGCGGCCGGACATTTCCTATGTTCGCCTTGATGAGACGAGGGGACCCCTGGGGTCTTCCCTCGGCGACGGAAACGACCCAGGCATCGGTACTGCCGGTACGGTCACTGGCAAAGAGGATTTGGTTGCCGTCCGGCGCCCAGCCGAGCACCCAGTCGTTGGCGGGGTGCTGGACCAAGGTAACTTCGCGACTGCCATCGGCAGCGAGGACGAAGATGTCCCGCTCCGGAGCGTCTTCCGTTGTGGGAAAGTCGTACACGATGTACTGCCCGTCGGGTGAGAAGCTCATCTTGACTGGAAGGCGCCAATCCAGCGTTTTGAGCACTAGGACCGATCCATCCGTCGTCGAGATCAACACGATCTGGGTCGTTCGATCGTTCCTGGTGAAGGTCGCCAGCACAAGCTTCCCATCCGGCGACCAATCCCTTGGTTGGATGCTATAGACGTCCTCGTTGCGATAGAGAACGCGCGGCTTGACGAGGTCGCCGGCCGGGGTGACTGAAGCGACGCGGAGGTCCGCGAACGGCGGTTCACTGGTGAAGTCCCACCAGACGTAAGCGATTTGCTGGCCGTCGGGCGAGATGGCGGAACCCAAGGCGTACCCGGGGCCCGCTGTCCCAGTGAGGCGGCGGTTCTCGCCCGTGGTGAGATCCCGGACCGCAATATCACCACCCGTCGAAAAGTCCACAAAAGAGAGGTACCGTCCATCAGGAGTTACGGTGCCCGTGACATTCACCTCACGACCGGCCCAGACCCGGCGGGCCACCATCCCCACGTCAGCGGTAGTGGTTGCCCCGGCAGACTGGGTCAGGGCGGCGAGCCGGGTGCGGGCCTCTGCGACCAGCTCCGACTGGTCCCCGTACTCGCGCAACAGCTGTTCGTAGGCCTCGCGCGCCTCGGGCATGCCGAGCTTCTCGTAGCAGGCGCCGATGCGGACGAGCGCCTGTGCCGCCAGAGTCCTGTCGTCGGGGGCCGCGTCGAGCACGCGGCGGTAGATCGCGATGGCTTCTTCGAGCTTGCCGTCGGCCCGTTCTTTCAGCAGCGCCTGCTGGAAGAGATCCGAACCGCTCTGCTGTACAGCGGTCGCGGCCACGACGGATCCTCCATCGGCGACCCCGTGCAGCACGACGAGCATTACGATCACGGCTCGCAGTGAATGTCGCATCATCTTCATCCTCCGAGTTGTGGTGGAACACCGTTCGACCCGGAGGCTACCGGCTCGCTGATGCGCGAAGGTCATGGGCTTGTACCCGACTTGCAAAATGTTTGTTCCCGGCGTGTAAGCGTCGTGCACGAGCGATGTCATGGACTTGTACCTTCCTCTGCGGACCCCACCCACTTGTAGCCGACACCGTGCACCGTCAGCAGGTAGCGTGGCTTCGACGGATTGGGCTCGATCGCCGTGCGCAGCGAGGCAACGTGGTTGTCGACCGTACGCGTCGTCGGATTGGCCTCGTAACCCCACACCTCGTCGAGCAGCTCGGCGCGGGTAACGACCGATCCGGCTCGGGCGACGAGGGCGCGCAACAACCCGAACTCCTTGGGCGTCAGGGTCAGCCGCTCATCGCCCTTGTGCGCATCGTAGCTGCGGAAGTCGACGACCACGTCGCCGACGCGAACCTGCTCGGGCGCCCGCGCCTGCGAGCCGGCAGTGCGACGCAGAAGCGCTCTCACGCGGGCCAGGAGCTCACGCACCGAGAACGGCTTGGTGACGTAGTCGTCGGCGCCGAGGTCCAACCCGAGGACACGATCGGCTTCGTCCGAGCGCGCCGTCAGCATGAGAACCGGCGTGTCGATTTCGGCCTCGCGGATCTTCTTGCAGATCTCGTAGCCGCTCATCCCGGGCAGCATCAAGTCCAGGATCAGGAGATCGGGAGGGTGTTCGAAGAACCGCCGGCACCCCTCGATACCGTCGCCTATCCCGTCGACTCGATGGCCCTCGGATTCGAGGTTGTCGACCAGACCCTCGAGGATGGCGGCATCGTCTTCAATGACCAAGATCTTCGTCACGACGCCGTTCCTCCAGAATGCTCGTCACCGCCGGCGATGGGCAAGCGCAGGGAGAACGTGCTCCCCTTTCCGGGCTCGCTGTCGACGTCGATACGGGCGCCGTGGGCTTCGGCGATGTGCGCCACGATCGTCAATCCCAAGCCGGTCCCCGGGACTTGCGATCGGTCTGCGGCGGCTGCGCGGAAGAATTCGTCGAAGATCTTGCCGCGGTCGGCCTCGTTGATGCCAATGCCCCGGTCGCGCACCGAAATCACCGCTTCGTCACCCTCGAGTTGCAGCGAAAGGTCGATTTTCTGCCGGCCGTTGGAGTACTTGACTGCGTTCGAGACAAGGTTGACGACCGCCTGCTCGATCGCATCCGCATCGGCGACGACGGCGGGCACGGCATCGTCGATCGCCGTCTCCAGCGAGTACCCCTGGCGCGCGAGCTGGTGCTTCAGCGCGTTAATCGCCCGCCGTAGCGGCTCCTGCAACCGCACGGTTTCCAACGCATAGTGTTTTTCACCGCGTTCGATCTTCGAAAAATCCAAGACATTGTCGAGCAGTCGGCTCAGCCGCTCGCTCTCCGCGAGGATCGTATCCACGTACCGCTTTCGTTTCTCCGGCGCGAGGCGATCTCGCTGTAGCGTCTCGGCAAACATTCGCACCGCGGTCAGGGGTGTTTTCAGCTCGTGCGAAACACTGGCAACAAAGCGCGAGCGCATTTCGATCAGCCTCGCTTCACGCCGAATGTCGCGCGTTACGAACCACGCTCCGAAAGCGGTCACGCTGACGACGACGAAGAGGACTCCGGCGTACAACAGTCGTCGAAGCCGGGACGCCGCGGCCAAATCGGCATCGAAGGCCTCCGGAAACCGTACGAAGATGCCCGGAAACCTCGCCCCCAGGGGCACGCTGACGGCGGAACCTACCGTCGTGAGACCGAGATCCTCCGTCGCGGCGCTCGTTTCGGCGAGGAGGTGTTCTGCCCGGACGACCGTGACGGTGCTTTCCTCTCCTCCGGGCGTGAAACCGACGAGCCACAAGGGCTCGCCGCGAGCCGCGAGCCACAGCCGCGGCTCTGGCGTATTCGTACGGGTCAGGCCCGCGGTCGCGAGCAGACTTCCGAATTCGTCACGCAGGGATTCGAGCCGGCCCGAGCGAGCCAGAAGCGATTCGACGAGGTCTGCCGGCGTTTCCCCTCTCCCCTCGACGGTTTCGCCTTGCCCCTCGCCGGGCGGCCGCTCGATTCGGTGCGCTGCGATTGTTCTCAAGGTCGCGGGCGCCAGCCACGGAAAGTCCTCGAAAAGGCCGTTCAGGCTTACCCCCACGTCGGGCGCGAGCGAGGCCGGCAAGCGTTCGGCCTGCGCGATCGCGAACACGGCAAAGGGCAAGCCGTACTCGTCGGTGATCGCAAGCGGCGTTTGCAGCAGCTCACCGACGTGCGCGGCCGCCGCCTCGACGTGCCCGCCGCTGATGAAGGAACGCGCCAGATTGAGACGGGCGAGAGCCTTCGGCGTCTCGCGCGCCGCCAACCGCAGAGCGTGGCTGTAGGCCTCGGCTGCGGCAGAGTAGTCGGCGTCGGTGAACTCCAGGAGCTCTCCTCGCGACAGCTCTCGCCGAAACTCGTCAGTAACCGCAGACAGCTCCGATCGCGACCGTTCGAGATCGATTTCCCATGGAAGGAAGATCTTGTTCTGCTGCCACGCCAGCGTGGCGACGACCGCTCCGCGGGCGGGGGATTGCAGTCCTTCCACCAACTGCAGGTTCAGCTCCCGCGCCGCCACCCGCCGTCTCTCGAGGAGCCGTGCGTCCTGGAGCTCGTCTTCTTGGAGGAGCAGTCGGATACCGACGGCGGTCAGCAGCAGGCTAGGGATCACCACCGCCGCACAGAATAGAATGATCTGCTTGTGGAAGCTGGCGTGCATGGCGCCTTGAGGGCTGCGCAAGAGGATCCCATTGTACGAATCCCAGGCTTCCTTTTGTCATCGATTTGTAAAGTGCGGCACCGAACCCGAAAGGTGGGTCGACGAGAATGATGTTAAACGTGGCGGGCGAATCCCCAAGAGCCATGATCCGCGTCGTCAATTGCCTGAGCCTGTTGATGCTCGCTGTCCCGCAGCTCGCTTACGCTCAGCTGAGCGCTGGCGTGGCGAGAGCCGATGTCACTCCGCCCATCGGAGGGCCGATGTACGGGTACGGCGCGCGGGGCACCAACGTTTCCCAGGGCGTGCACGACTCTCTATACGCGAAGGCGATCGTGCTGAATGACCAGCGTCAGAAGCTGGCCGTTGTCACCCTTGATCTGGGGTCGATCTCGGCCGAGAGCGTTTCAAACATCAAGGCAATCGTCAGACAACGAACCGATATCGAACATGTGCTCCTGGTGGCTTCGCACACGCACTCGGGGCCCCGAGCGACGCCCGATTTTCCGTCGGCGACGAGCCCCTGGATTCGTGAGGCCGAAGAGAAGATCGCCCAAGCCGTCATCGAGGCCGACGAGCGCATGGTTCCCGTTCGCATCGGCGTCGGCTGGGGTGAGGTTCGGGAAGGCCACAACCGCCGCATGATTGGTGCTGACGGTGAGCCGTGATGTTCTGGGAGAATCGGGAGCGGATCCCGACCAGCCCTGTCGACTACGAGCTTGGCGTAATTCGTGTCGAGCAGCTCGACGGCCAGCCGCTCGCGACGCTGGTGAGTTTTCAGTGCCACCCGGTCGTGCTGGGACCGGAAAACCTCGATATCTCGGCTGACTACCCGGGCGCATTCATGCGAATGGTCGAGACAGAGCTGGGCGGCCAGGCGATGTTCCTCCAAGGGGCGGCGGGAGACATCAACCCCTTTTGGGACAAGACGCCGCCCGATGAAGGCGCGTTCGAGCAAGTAGAAGCGATGGGTCGGGCGGTCGCGGATGAGGTGATCAGGGTGTCGGAATCGATCACTGGCTGGGAAGCTGCCCCGGCGATTTCGCTTCACACCGAGGTGATTCCGCTCGCCTCACGCCGCGACGTCGAGCGCGTTCAGCGAGACATGCTGGCCGAGATCAACACCGTGCTGATCGGCACCGACATCGCGCTCGCGACCTTCCCGGGCGAGTTCTTCGTCGAGCACGGCTTGTCGCTCAAGGCGCGCAGCCAGTTCGAGCACACGTTCTTCGTCGGCTACACCAACGGCTCGCTCGGTTACTTTCCGACCATTCAAGCAACGACCAAGGGGGGGTACGGCGCTGCCTCAGCCACTCGAGTCGAGGTTGGGGCGAGCGAGCGACTGGTGAATCGAGCCCTCATCAACCTCTACTACCAGGCTGACAAGATCTCACGGTCACCTCGGCGCGATTAGGTATCAGCAGGCTACCGTCCCCTCGGCACCCGCTGCTTCAACTCCTCGAACCAGTTGACGTTTCTCGTGCTCGCCGTAGCGGCATGCTCCCCCGGATCGGGCAGCGACAGCCCCACCCATCGACAAAGCGCTCGCCGGGGTGCCGCCGCGTGACCCGCCCGCCATCCGCCGCTACACTCGGTGCGTTACGTTGACGGTGCCCTTGGTAATCCATGATGGCAACGCACGGTTGAGGTCCCAGAAGGTGGCGCTCGACGCTCGTGTCGAGGGGCTGGCAACTTCGGCAACGCTGGCGATGAACGAGCTCGCCGCCCGCCTTACCTCCGAGGGTCGCGAGCTTTTCCGCCTCGGCTTCGGTCAATCGCCCTTCCCCGCGCCCGACGAGGTGGTGGCGGCGCTCCGCGACAACGCCCACCGATGCGACTACCTGCCGGTGCGTGGCTTGCCGGCCCTGCGGGAAGCAATCGCCGCTCACCATACGCGGCTCCATGGGGCCACCGTGAAGGCCGACAACGTCGTCGTCGGACCGGGCTCCAAGCAGCTAATGTACCTGGTCCAGCTCGTCCTCGACGCGGTCACGATCGTGCCGACGCCGGCCTGGGTCTCCTACGTTCCCCAGGCAAGGTTGGCTTCGCGGCCGTGCGTCACGGTGCCTACCGCCATCGATGACGGCTGGCGCCTCACACCCGCGGCCCTCGAGGCGACTTGCCGGGAGGCGGCGGGGGACCAAGGACAGCTCGCAACCGCGAACGGCGGCGGCGCCGGCAGAGGCGCCCCTGGCGCCAGCGGACGACTGGCCGCTCGCCTGCCGCTCCTCATTCTCAACTATCCGGGCAACCCGACGGGCACGACCTACCAGGAGTCCGATCTCGCGGCCCTCGCCGAAGTTGCGGAACGGCACGACCTCCTGGTGCTGTCCGACGAGATCTACGGGGACCTCGATCATCGGGGCCAGCATGTCTCGATGGCCCGCTTCTACCCCGATGGGACACTCGTGACCTCCGGGCTGAGCAAGTGGTGCGGGGCCGGCGGCTGGCGCCTGGGATGCCTCCTCGTGCCGGACGCGCTCAGCCGCGTCGGCGACGCCGTGGCGGCCGCCGCCAGCGAGACTTACAGCGCCGCCAGCACGCCGGTCCAGCACGCGGCGCTCCAAGCCTACCGGGGCAGCTCGGAGATCACCGCTGGGTTGGAGGCACAGCGGCGCATCCTCGCGACGCTGGGCTCATGGTGCGCTGAGCGGCTCGGGGCCGCGTCCGTCCGTACCTGCAAGCCCCAGGGCGGGTTCTATCTGTTTCCAGATTTCGGCGTGCTGGCGGACCGCCTCGCCGAGCGCGGCATCGACACGAGCGACGAGCTGGCGCGACGGCTGCTGACCGAAACCGGCGTAGCCACGCTGCCGGGTAGCGATTTCGGCCGCCCTCCCCGAGAGCTCGCGCTGCGGCTCGCGTACGTCGATTTCGATGGGGCCGCTGCCCTGCGAGCCTGCGCAGAGCGCGAAATCGACGAGGGGTTCCTCCGCCAGCACTGCGGTCGTGTCCTGGCGGCGATCGAGAGCATGTGTGAGTGGGTCGGCCGATGAGGCCGGGAGCACAGCTAGTGCTCGCTTCCTGATCTACAGGCATCGGCGAGGAAACAAGCAGCGCTGCGCTTGCTGCACCAACACGGGCGGTGGTGCTTGACGGGCTCCGCTTCGCCATGATCTGCGGACCGGAGAGCAAGCCGGCCAGGCTGAAGGCTCCGGCGTTCCGCGTCGTCCGCTCTCCTGTTATTCGCCCTCGCCGCGTGTTCCCTGACCCGAGAGCCTGAGCAGAAAGCCGGCGGCGAGGAACTGACAGCGGCGCTGCAGGCGTTGATCGACTCCGTGGCCGCCGACCCCACGATCCCGGGTGCGTTGCTGTACGCGGAGTCGCCTCGCCTCGGGCTCGAGTGGTCCGGGACTGCGGGCGTGACCGACGTCGCGACCGGAGCGGCCCTCCCCGCCGTCGCGTCCGTGCGCATCGCCAGCAACACGAAGACCTACGTCGCGGCCGATCTCGGAGGATTCTGGCGGAGACTATTCGAACGGGGTGTCTTCGAGAACGGCGAAACGCTGGACACCATGATGACGTCGCCGTGCCCGCCGAGGAATCCTCGTATCGCATGGGAATGGGCGTAGGGGCCGCGGTCACCGAGCGCGGCGACGATGCGCTTGAGGTGGTCCGGCTGGTGACGGAAGCGGTCGCGGTCGTGAGAGCCGCGAGGTAGGGCGTTCCGCCCCGGTCGACTTCGTCACGGTCGCGATCTGCACCCCGACCCGCTGCAGCGGATCGAGGGCGGCCTTCGCATCCTGGAGCAAGACCGTCACCGGACCCGCCAACATCTCGTGCCACCGGGACGTATCGGCTACCGGCCAGTTCGCTCCCAGGACGCGTCGCTCCCCGGTGAGGCTCAGTCCCGGCAGCAATCCGGTCCACCCGAGCAGGAGC
>JADFNY010000114.1 GCA_022563115.1 Acidobacteriota bacterium
TTCGATCACGTCGAAGAAAACCGGCAGCTCGTACTCGAGCTCCCAGGCGGTGTCGTCGGCGTTGCGGTGCGCCGGCACGTCGAGGCCGAGCTCGGTACAGACGGGCACGGCGTTGTCCATCCAGTACTGCCGGAGCTGGTCGTTGGTCAGGCCCTTCATCTTGTAGTCGAGCTGGCTGCTGTGGGTCTTGAGCTCGTCCGGCAAGCCGAACCACTCGACCGTCATCGGGAACATCCACGTGACCGCGTCCTGAACGAGTTGGCGGCCTTCATCGCCACTGTTGACGATCCTCTTCATCCAGCGGCGACCGTGCAGGAGGTGGAAGTTCTCCTCCTTGCCGACCTTCACCAGGCCGCGTTTCCACGGGCCGTACGAGGTGTTGTCGTGCACGTCGGAGAGCAAGCAGAACCCCGCCTGGTCGTACAAAGCGTTGGCAACGCAGAGTTCGACCCAGGAATCGAGCGGCACGTCGAAAGCGTATGGATAGCGGAACTCGTGCGGCTCGCGCTCGTACATGAGCCACTCGCGCGAGACGCCGAGTTCTTCAAGAACACGGTAGGCGATGTGCGCATGGCTGAGCTCGTCTTGGACGATCGCCAACGCCGAGATCATCGCGTTGATCGACGGGGCCTTGCGCGCCGCGTAGTAGTAGGCCGGGGCGCTCAACAGCTCGGTGTCGCCGGATACCGTGACGATGTGGCGCAGCTCGCGCTTGTAGTCCTCGGACATCTCCGCGACGGACTCGACCAGAAGCCCCTCCTGGACGCGCTCGCGGAGCAGTGCGTCAGATGTGCTGCTCACTCAAACCTCCGACTGCGGGAACTTACATGCCCGCCGGGTCGTGACGTTGCAACGCCCGCAGGAACGGCGCAACTTCGTTCGGCACCGGGCCGCTGCTGTCGAACAACAGATCGTCGGCGTCGATGGCGTCCTTGTAAGCCGCTTCGTTGGCTTCTTTGTCGACCCTGAGCGACGAGCCTTCCAGCGAAAGCCCGACGAACAATCCCCGCGAGCGCGAGTACGAGTAGATCTCGGTGCGCAGAGACAGGTCGGTCGCCACTTCGGCGGTACGGCCCACCGGGCCGGCCGATACCGACGCATCACCACCGAGAGTGATCTTGTTGCTGGTGAGCGCCCTGGCGGCGCGCTCGTTGGTGAACACCAGCACGAAGTCGGTCGCCTGGGCACCGATTTGCAGGCCGAACGATCCGCCCGTGATGGCGATGTAACTGGGGCGGCTCCAGCCGCCGTCGACCCGGCAACTCAGCAGGCCGCGGCCGTGCCGGCCACCGAAGATGAACCCGATCTTCACGACGTGGGGGATCACGGCGACGCAGCGCGCATTCTCGAGAAGAGACTCCGGGATCGTCGCCTCCGGCGTCCCCATGATTTCATCGAGAACGGCGGCCGCGTCGACGGCGCGCTCGCCCAGCTTCTCAAGATCCTGGGCGACGGCGGTGTGGGTCGGTGCCGCCAGCAAGCAGGTCAAGACCGACGCGACGACCATGCTGCGGCGGGTTGCAGGGAAGCTCAATTTCATCGTCCGGTAAACCTCGAGAATATTCGGTGGAACACGGGAGCCAAGGATCCCCTCGTCAACCCTCCAATTATTACCGACGGGAGGGGACGCCGAAACCAAACAAAACACGCCCGACCGGTTTGCTGGCATCGACAAGAGGCCTCCGATCGCCAAAATCAGGCAAGCCGTGCCACACATCTGCACCCGTTGAGAAGGCCGGGCTAGCCGAGCAGGTCCTCAGCGGCGCCCGGATCGATCACCGCGAGCACGAAGGCAGCTTCACCCGGGGCGGTCGACGTCAACGTGTAGGCATAGTCGATGTTGATGCCGGCGTCACCGAGCGCCTGGGCGACTTCGGCGAGGTTGCCGGGCTCGTCGGGCAGATGAAGCCGCAGCACGTCGACGATTTGGCAGGAAAACCCTTCGTCGGTAAGCAGCCGGCTGGCGCGGTCGACGTCGGTCACGAACAACCGCGTCTGGCCACTCCAGACGCCGAAGCCCTCGATGTTGATGCCGGCGTCGCCGAGAATCGACGACACGCGGCCGAGTTGTCCCGGCGAGTCGGCGTGGTCAACGCGTAGCTCACGAGCGGCGGCCATACGCACCTCCTGGCTTCGGAATCGGCCGCGCCGTACGCGACGGCGCGGGGTGGAGAGCTGCCCCCGTAAATCGTAGGCTATTCGGGCTTCCTTACCAATGGACTGCTCTGCTCGAGCCCGGACGGCGGCCCTCGCCGTGGGCTCCAGCGACCCAGGAGGAATCGATGAACCATCACACCCGGCCGCGCACCCCCATCCGCCCCTTCCATGCGATCGCGGCCCTCGTCGTGCTGGCCCTTGTCGTCGTCCCGGCGGCTTCGGCGCCGCAAGACCCGATGGCCAACCGCCTGACGCTCGACCTGTATCCCCGCGTCGAAGGCGTCGGCAGCCCGAGCATCTCACCCGACGGCGCCACCATCCTGTATACGCGGAGCTTCGTCGACATGCAGAACGACGAGCGCCGCACCGAGCTGTGGATGATGAACGCCGACGGCTCACGCAAGCGCAAGCTCATGGACGGCAGCTCGCCGAACTGGTCGCCCGACGGCACCCGCATCGCCTACGTCGCCGAGGGTGAGCCGAGCGGCGCCCAGATCTTCATCCGTTGGATGGACGACTTGTTCTCGGAGCCCAGCCAGATCACTAACCTCACCGAGTCACCCGGTGGCATCCGCTGGTCACCGGACGGCACCCAAATCGCTTTCACGATGCTCGTTCCACCGACCCAAGAGGAATGGAAGATCAACATCCCGGTCGCCAAGCCGCCGGGCGCCGAATGGACCGAAGCTCCCAACATCGTCGACAAAGCCGTCTACCGGCGTGACCGGCGCGGTTTCATCGATGACGGCAAAACGCACCTCTTCGTCGTCTCGGCTGATGGCGGCACCTACCGCCAGGTTTCCGAGGGCGACTACAACTTCGGCAGCCCACGTTGGAGCCCCGATGGATCAACGCTCTATTTCTCCGGCTTGCTCGAGGAGGACGCGGAGTACCAATGGCGTGAGTCCGAGGTGTATGCCATGGCCGTCGAGACCGGCGCGGTCACCCGGCTGACCGATCACCGGGGCCCCGACTCGGGGCCGGTCCCCTCGCCCGACGGCTCGTTGATCGCCTTCACCGGCAACGACTACACCGAGCAGACCTACACCGAGCGCCAGATGTACGTTATGAACGCCGACGGCTCGGGACGCCGCAGCCTGACCCCCAACCTCGATCGCTCTCCCGGTATTCTCGACTGGGCCGCCGACGCCTCGGGCGTGTACTTCACGGTCAGCGAGCACGGCACCAGGAACCTGTACTTCGTGCCGCTGGATCCGCAGGAGGGGGAGGCCCGCAAGGTCACCGACGGTAACCACCAACTAAGCGTCACCGGCATCACCGACGACGGCGTCGCGGTGGGCACGCTGAGCTCGTACCATCGCCCCTCCGAGGTGGTCACCTTCGACGTTACCAACCCCACTGACATCACCTTCCTGACCGACCACAACGGGCCGCTGTTCGCCGACCTGGAGCTCGGCGAGGTCGAGGAGATTTGGTACAAGTCGGTCGACGACTTCGACATCCAGGGCTGGGTCATCAAACCGCCCGACTTCGACCCATCGCGCAAGTATCCCTTGATGCTGGCGATCCACGGCGGCCCGCACGGCATGTACGGCGTCGGCTTCAACCTCGGCTGGCAGAACCACGCCGCCAACGACTACGTCGTGCTCTACACCAACCCGCGCGGATCGTCCGGCTACGGCACCGACTTCGGCAACGCCATCAACCGCGCCTACCCGGGCAAGGACTTCGACGACCTGATGAAGGGCGTCGACACGGTGATCGCCGACGGCTACATCGACGAGCGCAACATGTACGTCTACGGGTGCTCGGGAGGTGGCGTGCTCACCGCCTGGGTGGTGGGTCACACCGATCGCTTCGCGGCGGCGTCGTCGAACTGCCCGGTGATCAACTGGCTGTCGTTCGTGGGCACCACCGACGGCATCGGCTGGTACCGCAACTTCGACAACATGCCGTGGGAAGACGCCGGCGAATACCTGCAGCGCTCGCCGCTGATGTACGTCGGCAACGTCACCACGCCGACCATGCTGATGACCGGCGTCAACGACCTACGGACGCCGATCTCGCAAACCGAGGAGTTCTACGCGGCGCTGAAAGTGCTGCGGGTGCCGACCGCGATGATCCGCTTCAATGACGAGTGGCACGGCACGACGTCGAACCCGTCGAACTTCCTGCGCACCCAGCTGTATCTGCGCCACTGGTTCGAACGCCACATGAGCGACGACGCGGCGCCGAAGCTGCTGCAGCGGATGATGGAAACGGATAGCGGCCAGCGCTAACAGGGTGATGAGGGGCCCGTGGTACCACGGGCCCCTCATCGTGCGTGACCCTGAGGACCTCTCCGGCCGCCACAAAATGATGGATCTGGCAGGCTCGCCGGCGCGCCCGGCTCAGGCGCTCCGCGCGAAGGTCGCGGCGCGGAGGGCCCGAAGCATAGGAGGAACCGGCGCCTCTACGGTCCCAACGGCCAGGTCGAGCGCCTCCAGCCCGTAGTGCATTTCGCCGGCCGACTGATAGCGGCCCGCCGTTGACTTGCTGAGCGCCTTCTGAACGATCCGGTTGAAGCCCTTGGGCAGCGACGCGTTCAAGCACGTCGGCGGCGGCGGGTCGAAGCTGAAGAGCAGTTCGAACACTGTCGCCGGCGTCGGCGCGTCGAAGGGCCCCACTCCGGTCGCCGCTTCGTACAGGACCACGCCGAGCGAGAACAGATCCGAGCGTCCGTCCAGAACATCGCCGCGCGTCTGCTCGGGCGACATGTAGCCGACCGTGCCGACCAGCCTCCCCGTACCGGTGTCGCTGGCCGGATCGGTTTCCTTCTCGGGGGCCGGCTCGGGCGGGGCGGCGGCGGCGGGCTTCGCCACACCGAAGTCGAGGAGCTTGACGACCCCGTCTTCGCAGAGGAAGACGTTCGCCGGCTTGACGTCCCGGTGAACGACGCCGCAATCGTGCGCCGTCGCCAGCGCGCTGGCGACCTGCAGGCCGACATCGACGATGGCGCTCGTACCCATGCCGCCTTCGCCCACGCAGCACTTCAGCGACCGGCCGCGAAGCAGCTCCATGACGATGAAGAGACGGTCGTCGACCTCCTCGATGTCGTGAACGGTGCAGATGTTCGGGTGGTTCAGGGACGCGGCGATCAATGCCTCCCGGCGGAACCGGGCCCGCAACCTCTCGTCGTGCTGCCAGCGTTGGCGCAGAAACTTCAGCGCCACGACGCGACCGAGACGCGTGTCGATGGCCTGGAAAACCGATCCGACGCCGCCTTCACCGATCTTGTCGATGATCCGATATCGTCCGATGACCTGTCCGTTTGTCATACCGCGCCTCCACGTATTCGAGGGGAAGTGCGTTGCCATCCACTTACCAACGCGGCAACGGGCGGACCAGCGGCTCACTTCGTCAGCACCCTGTCAGGACTTTTCGCGACGCCGTCTCACGGGCATCATCAAAGCCTCTATCGTGAAAGCCTCTACACCGGGAGGACCCTATGACCGACCGAAGGCAATTCTTGAAGCTCGCAACCAGCGGCGCCGTGGCAGCCGGGATGCTGGGCGCCACCGGCGTCGGGGCAGCTGGGACCAACGGAGCCAACGGCGGCTCCGCGACATCCCCCACCGCCCCCACCGCCCCAACTGCCCCGGCACAAAGCTCCGGGGCCTCGTTCCTCGGGGGCGTGAACGCGCGGGGCGCAACGCCCGGATCGGTCTCCGATCCCGAAGAGCGCCGCCGTCTCATCGGCAAAGGGGTTTTTGGGGCCAAGGAACCTGCTTCAGGCGCTGGCGGCATGGTGATCTGCGCCCACCCTCTGGCGACACGCGCCGGTACCGACGTGCTGCGCGCCGGCGGCAACGCCGCCGACGCCGTCCTTTGCGCCTCGGTTACCCAAACCGTTGTCGAGCCGCACATGACCGGCGTCACAGGCGTCCTGTCGATGCTTTACTACGACGCCGCAACCGGCGAGACGAGCTACGTCAACGGCGGCATGAACGCGCCGCTGGCGCCGCTGGTTGGCTGGGGGCCGACGGCCACCGCGACCGGGCTGGGGGCGGGCGTCCCGGGCTTTTGGGCCGGATACGAGGCGTCGCTGGCGCGCCACGGCAGCAAGCCCTCCAAGGAGCTATGCGCCGCCGCGATTGCCTACGCGCGCGACGGTTTCGAGATCCATCCGTTCCTGTGGGGCGAGATGTTTTCCCAGAGCCCAACGCTGGGCGTCTCCGAAACCGGGCGGGAGATTTTCTTTCCGCACGGCGGGCTCGCCAATCCCGGCGAAATGCTCTATCAAAAACGTGCTGCCGACACCCTCGAGCGCCTCGCCGAGGAAGGCAACAGCTACTTCTACTTCGGCGACTTCGCGCGCCAGTATTCCGAGGTCGTGCAGGCCGCCGGCGGCGTGATCACACGCGAGGATTTCGAGCACTACGACGTCCGTTTCGACGAGCCGGCGCGCGGTAGCTACCGCGGTTACGACCTCGTTGGCTCGCCGCCGCCCGACAACGGCGGTACCCATATCATCGAGATCCTACAGATCCTCGAGAACGTCGACATCGAGAAGCTGGGACCGCCCACCGAGTCAGCCGAGACGATGTGGCAGATGGCGCGGGCTACCGATCTCGTGTTCACGGATGGCGCCAAACAGCCCGATCCCGAGAGCCATCCGCTGCCCTTGGACCTGATCACCTCCAAGGAATACGCCAAGATACGCTTTGAGCTCCTGCAAATGGGCAGGCCGATCGAGACGCCGCAATACCAACCGCCCGGAAGCTGCCACGTCACAGCGGTCGACGCGGCGGGCAACGTGGCGACCGTCCTGCACTCGTGCATGTCGTTGCCGTGGAGCAACGGCCTGTTCGCCGCCGGCGTCACGATCGTCGCTTCGGGAGCCCACTTCTTCCGCATCATGCCGAAGCCGGGTCACCGCGCCAGTGTGTACGTGGCGCCCAACATGGTGATGAAAGACGGTAGGCCGGTTCTCGCCTCGGGCTCCCCCAGCGTCAGCCTGCTGCAAAACGTCGTGCAGAACACGAGCAACATGATCGACTTCGGCATCCCGATCCACGAGTCGGTCAACCGGCCGCGCTTCGGCAATTCCTACGGCGCCGCGGGCAGCTTCCCAGCGGTCGAGGTCGATCTCGACGAAACCGTCCGCGACGCGGCCATCGCCCGCGGTTTGCCGCTCGTGCCGGTGAACCAATGGAACTGGGGAATGGGGTCGTTCGAAGGAATCTGGATCGATCCCGACAGCGGCGAGCGCACCGGGCGCGGCGACCCGCGGCGCTGTGCGATGGTCGAGGCGGAGTAGGGTGTGGAAACGAAGACGTAGCAGGGTGCTAGGCGGGGGTGATCGCCAGGACGCGCAGCGGACTGCCGCTGCCGTCGACCAACTTCAACGGCGCCGCGATGATGACGGCGCCGGTGGCGGGTAGCTGATCGAGGTTGCACAGGCTGGCGAGGCCGAACTTGCCGGCGCCGTGCATGGTGGCGTGATTCGGGAACGGAGGATCGAAGCCCCCGGCCTGCCCGGCGTCGGTGCCCACCGTCTCGACGCCGACGCCGAGGATGTCGCGCTCCGTCGCCAGCAGCGTCGAGGTGTCAGCGTGGAAACCGGGGCTGTGCGGACCATCTTCGGCGACGTTGAGGAACGATTCGGCGGCGGTGCGCGCGCTCCAGCCGGTGTGCAGCAGCACCCATGAGCCGGGCGGGATCTTTCCATGAACTTGTTCCCAGTCGGTAACGTGCGCCGGGGCCAGGAGAAAGTCGGGGTCCTGGGCGACCTGTTCGGTAACGTCGAACACACACGCCGGGCCGATGAAACGCCCGACCGGGATCGTGTCGCAGGTGTTGTCGTCGAGGTCCTTGCCGGTGATCCAGTGGCCCGGGGCATCGAAGTGGGTGCCGGTGTGCTCCCCGAACGACAGTGTGTTCCAGTACCAGGCCGGCCCTCGTCGTCGACCTTGGCGACGATCGTCGACATCTCGCCGCTCTCGGAAGCCTCGTCGAACGCCGCGAGCAACGCGTCGATGGTCGTCACCTGGGTCGCTCGGGGCACGCCGGCCGCCGTCGCCATCGCTGCGATGTCGCTGCCGGTCGAGGTCGCGGTCGGGAACCCGCCCACCGACAGCAGGCTCTCGTTGTCGAACACGACGTGGATGAGGTTCGCCGGCCGGTAGCGACCGAAGGACATCAGGCCGCCCAGATTCATCAAGACGGAGCCGTCGCCATCGAAGACAACCACCTCCAGCTCCGGGCGCGCCAGCGCGATGCCCAAGCCCAACGACGATGCCAACCCCATGGCATGTTGCAAGTAGAAGAAGTTCGGCTTATGGCCGATGGACTGCAGCTCGGCGGCCACCGCTCCCATGATCGTCACCACGATGCGGTCGTCGAGCTTCGCGTACAGGGCTTCGAGAGCTTCCAGCCGGCGCAGCGAATGCTTGGTGGTCATGCCGCAATACCGATCATGCTTCCTCCCACATGAGGTCACGGCACAACAACAACGCCACCGGTCGCAAAGAGGCATGGGCCAGCGTGATCGCCTCGCCGATCTTGTGCTCGACCGTTTCCGGATCGTCGAGGCGCTCGTAGGCGATGCGCAACGATCGCAGGACGTCCTCGGTAACCCCGCCACCTTCGGTCTGCCAAGGGTCGCGCTCGCCGAAGCTGCCGCGGAGGCTGATCAGCATGAGCAGCGGAATGCGGTAGAGCTGGGCGCCCGAGACGATGCCGTTGACGCTGGCCAGGAAGCCGTGGTTTTGCATGAGCATCGCCGAGCGCACGCCGGCCAGATGCGCCCCCATCGAGATTCCCACCCCCTCCTCTTCCTTGGCGAGTCGCACCAGCGTCGTGTCGGGGTCTTCCTCGGCCATCCGGATCAGGTGCACGAGCCAGGTCTCGGGAAGCGCCGACATGATGCGCACCTCGTTGCGCTTGAGGGCGTCGAACACCACCTGCGAGCTGGTTACAGAGACGGGCATCGGCGGGCTCCAAGGCGTCCCGGAATTCCGAACCCGGAGAGCTTAGCAGGGTGCTGCGCGGCACTCGCGGGCGCTTCTCAGCGCCCTGTTAACGGGTGGCGTAGCGAGCGAGTGTGAGGGCGTGTGAGGACAAGGCTCACGCAGTAGCCACCCGTTGAGAAGTCCGGGTCAGGTCTCGCTCCCATCCTCGGCGCCCGGCTCCGAACGCCGCGGCGGCGGCAACCTGGCGTCGGTGTGAACGAGCCCCAGGAAGTTCTCGTTCTCCGGTTGGGCTTCAAGCATATAGGCGATCGCGGTGTACGGCCCTTCGCGCCGCAGCTCGGTGCCGACAATCCGATAAAAGCCGTCCTCGACGCCGACCGTGGCGTGCTTGTCCCAATCCG
>JADFNY010000115.1 GCA_022563115.1 Acidobacteriota bacterium
ACGGACAATACCGGTCTATCCATTGACCTGTCTGCTTATAGGGGCGGTAGGCTACCAGCGGGCTTCACAGCAGCGGGTGTGTCAGCGAACCAGCGGCTTCGGGCGAGGCGGGCCCGGCTTCGGTCAGGAGAGTGCGAGCGCGAGAAACAGGATGCCGCCCACGACGGCGATCCCGCCAGCAAGGCGCTGACCACGCGCGACCAGGGGCGCGCCTGAGCGCAGTTCCACCGCTTCCAGCGCTGCGAAAACCCCCATGAGAACAAGCGCCTGAATCAACGCTAGGCCGGCCAGATAGGCGGCGAGCGGAGTCGTCTCAGCGCCGACGATCGCCTCGGCAAAGGCGTATCCGTGGAAGGTGCCAGCGCCCACGAGAAGCATGGCGAGTTGGCGGGCGCTGGGGCGCCGACGCGCAAGCAGGAGGCCTCCTCCGACAACTACCGAAAGAGCGATCACTGCCTCGACGATCGGCAGACTGATCGCGGAGAGATGGATGCTCGTGCCGAGCAGTTGACCCGTTACGAGAGTGGCCGCCGCGCGGTATCTCGAGGCACTGTCGAGCATCCAGACGAGCACGCCCGACACGATCAGGAACAGAAGATGGTCGGCTCCGATCACCGGATGGGCGAGGCCGGACAAAAGTCCTTGCAGAATCGTCGTCGGTGTTTCTCCACCCATGCCGTGATGGGCAAAAGCGGGGGTGGAGATTGAAACCGCCAGCGCGGCGACGGACAAGCGACATGTCAGCGGTGACGGGGAGCCTTCGATGGAGTTCATGAATCCTCACTCGGGTGCGTGGACACGTCCGAGGTATACGTGTCGGTGGGAAGGAGATCGTTGTGGGTGAGCGATCGCCTGTCGTGCAGCACCACCGGCTGGCCGTGTGGCGTATGACGATATGCATCCGCCCACGCTTCCTTGCGCTCTGCGAGCCCAGGATGATCCGTCAGCCCCTTCTCGGTGACCAGGCGTTCGAGGGCGGCTACCCAGTGGAAGTAGTATCGCGATCCGTCGTCGGCCTCTCCCCGATCGTCTGCGGCCTTGATCTCGTCGGCGAGCGCGGCTGCCCATTCCTTCCATGTGAAGTGCCCCTGCTCGGAGAGCTTGACGGCGAGGGCGAACGCCTGTGCCTGCCACGGCGCGGCGAAGACGGGCCCGTCGTCGTCCCGGGGAAGGGGCGGCAGCGCCGCGAGGCGCTCCGAATCGACCCTGGCTTCAGGCCGGCTCAATGTATTCCTCCCACAGGTCCATACAAACCGCGTCTCGTGGCGATGCGCGGTCTCCCCACAGCTCTTGGCCCTCGAAGCGTACGGTGTACACGTGCTGGGGGAAGTTGCCGAGCACCTGCCCGTTCTCGTCGGTGTCTTGCAGCCTCCAGATACCGTTGTCGGTCACGATGGTGCCGCGCTTGTCGCGCGCGTATCGCGGCAAGCGCGTGTGCCCGCGGGGATGCAGGTTGCGTGCCCGTACCTGGTCGCCGGCGCCGAAGGCGGGATCGGGGTCGGGGGGTGTCGGCCCTCCGCCGCCCGTGGCCGGGAGCTGGGTCGGCAGAGGCCGCTCCGCATCCCGATAGCCGGTTTCGAGCTCTCGCTCCGTCACCAGGCCGGCGCCGAGAAGGGTGTTGGTGAGCGCGGCGTACCATCGCTCGTAGTACGACATGCGGAGGTACTCTTCAGGGGCGATGGTCTCCAGGGTCCAGCGGAACCGGGGGAAGTTCCGGCCACGGCGCCACGGTCCGAGTACGCCGCCAGCGAAGAGGGCGAACATGCGGCCCTCCCAGGTTTCGTGGAATACTGGCTCGTTTTCTTCGGGCTCGACGGGGCCGAAGCCGTCCATCCCACCCATGTCGTGAATCGTGTTCATGGTGCCTCCGGCCTACGGTGCCGCGATCTTCGTCACGCCGACCATCGAATCACGCGTAACGATCTGCGCGAGCTCTTCCTCGGTCATGTTCTCGGTGCCGGGCGGCCGCTCGGGGAGAATCAGGTAGCGGACCTCGGCCGTGCTGTCCCACACCCGCACCTCGACGTCGTCGTCGAGCTCGGTGCCGAACTCGGCAAGCACCGACCGGGGCTCGATGCCCGCCCGCGCTCGGTACGGGGACGACTTGTACCAGACGGGCGGTAGCCCGAGCGTCGCCCACGGGTAACACGAGCACAGCGTGCATACGACGAGGTTGTGCACATCGGGAGTGTTTTCCTTCACGACCATGTACGCGCCCTGGCCGTCACTGAAGCTCAGCTCGGCGATCGCGGCCGTGCCGTCCTCGAGCAAACGAGCCTTGTATTCCGGGTCGACCCAGGCGCGAGCCACGACCTGCGCCCCATTACGGGGACCGATCCGGTTCTCGTAGGCGTCGATGACGGCGTCGAGATCGGCCGGGTCGATCATGCGCTTGTCGACGAGCACCGACTCGAGCGCACGGACGCGAAGCGCGATGTCGTCGGGAACAACCTGGTGATCGTGGTCTTGCTCCTGCGCGTGTGAGTGGGCGATCTCTTCGGCGCCCGCAGCCCGAGCGCCGCCCGCGACGGCGGCAGCGCCCAACGTGGCGTCTTTCAGGAACTCGCGCCGGCCGATCTTGTCCTTCTTGGCATCTGCCATGTGGGCTCCTTGGGAAGGGAAGGCTGAGCGACCTGCCCCCACGGTTGGTACCACAAACTGTCTCTGTGCCCTGATGCTTTGCCCGAAGGCCCCCAACGGTACCCGGAAGCGCGTCGCGGATCAAAAGACGCCCCTGTAAGGAAGATCGCCTACCGAATACAATGCGGCCGGCTCTTCGCCCGACAGGAGGCCGTCCAGGTGGTCGGCAAAACTCTCCTTATAGGAGGGTTTCGACCCGCTAGCCTACAAGCCATTCGGTGGCGACGGAACCGTGCCGACCGGTGCGTCGTTCGCTGTCCGGGCGCGCCCCGGCGTCGCGGATACTGCGCGCCTTATCCGAATCGACGGCGGAGACGCTCGGCGCCTCCCTGCCCGCTTTAGCAGGGTGGAAGATCGGCGAACGGCGGCGGTTATTGATCCGGGCGGTCGGGCGGTTTGGGCGGCTCGGGGGGTCGTTGGTCTTCCGGCGCCACCGGGTTGACGATCTCGGCGGGGGCCCGGTCGGAGGCCTTGCCCCAGTTTCGCATTTGGTTGCCGAGCGCCTCGAGGCGCTGGTCGACGAGCTTGTTGATGGAACCGCCCTCCCAGCCGCCATCCTCCTTGGGCGCGCCAGCGGCGATGCCGGTGAGCACCTCGATGCCCTCGTCAACGTGGCTCACCGCCCATACGTGGAAGTCGCCGTTGGCGACCGCCTCGACGATGTCGAGGCGCACCATCAGGTGCTGGAGGTTGGAGACCGGGATCAATACGCCCTGCTCCCCGCTCAGGCCGCGCTGCTTGCAGACGTCGAAGAATCCTTCGATCTTGTGGTTCACACCGCCGATCGCCTGCACCTCGCCCTTCTGATTGACCGATCCGGTCACCGCGATCCCCTGCTTGATCGGCACGCCGGAAAGCGCCGACAACAAGCAGTACAGCTCGGTCGATGAGGCCGAGTCGCCGGCGATCTCGCCGTACGACTGCTCGAATGTGAGCGCCGCCGACATCGAGATCGGCCGATCCTGCGCGAAGCGTTCGCCGAGGAAGCCGGAGAGAATCAACACACCCTTGTCGTGGGTGCTGTGCGACAGCCCGGAGCGGCGCTCGATGTTGACCACCCCGGCGTTGCCGAGGTAGACGTTGGCGGTGATCCTCGACGGCCGCCCGAAGGCATAGTGGCCCAGCATGTGGACCGCCAGGCCGTTGACCTGGCCGACCACCTCGCCGTTGGTGTCGACCAGCAGCACGTCGCGGTAGATGAGCTCCTGAACCCGATCCTTCACCAGGCCGGCGCGGAACTCCTGCTCCTCGACGGCGCGCTCGACGTGCTGCGCCGACACGAATTCGGCATCGTCCTGCTCGGCCCAGTACGCCGACTCGCGCATCAGGTCGGTGAGCTCCGAGAAGCGCAGGGAGAGCTTTTCCTGGTCCTCAACCATGCGCGACGCCTGTTCGATGATCGCCGCGAACGCAGCGCGATCCATGTGGCGCAAGCCCTCCTCCTCGACGAAGCGCGCGACGAAGGCGGCCATCTGCATGATGCGGTCTTCTTCGCGATCCGTCTGGTGGTCGAAGTCGGCCTTGACCTTGAAGATCTTGGCGAAATCCTCGTCGTAGGCGAACAGCAGCTGGTACCACATCGGGTTGCCGAGCAGGATGACCTTGGTCTCGAGGGGAATCGGCTCCGGATTCAACGTCTGGGTGGCGAACAGCCCGTAGCGCTCCGACAGATCTTCGATGCGTATCTCGCGGTCGCGAATGGCACGTTTCAACGCCTCGTAGACGTGCGGGTTGCGTAGCATGTCCTCGACGTTGAGCACCAGATAGCCGCCGTTCGCCTTGGCGAGCGAGCCGGCGCGAATCATCGTGAAGTCGGTCAGCAGGGCACCGAACTGGGCGCGGCGCTCGATGCGACCGACGAGGTTGGTGAACGTCGGGTTGCTCTCGAATACCACCGGGGAGCCTTCGGTGTGCGAGTTGTCGACGACGACGTTGACCTCGTAGCGCGAAAAGTCGGGCTCATGCCGCGGCAGGCGCAGGCCCGGAATCGGCAGCGGCTGCTCTTTGATCTCGCGGAAATGCTCGATGTTGTCGACGATGTCCTTCTCCACCGCCTGCAGGTGTTCGTTGACGCTGGGATACTCGGCGTAGGCGCGCTTCAGATCGGCCATCAGCGTGCCGAGGACGTTCATCGCCACCTGCTGGTTGAGGTCGCGCAGCTGCTCTTTCATCTCCTGGTCGACGGCCTTCACCTCGGCCATGACGTCGCGGACCTCCTTTTCGAGTCGCTCCATCTGCTCGTCGAGCTCGCTGCGAGGCTCTTCCTTCAGGGCCTCATACTCCTCCTGCGTCAGCGGCTTGCCGTTATGGATCGGCACGGTGCGGAAACCCATCGGCGTGCTCTTGAGCTCGAAGCCGCGCTCGCGGGCGAGGCCCTCGAGCTGGTCGAGGAGCTCCTGCTTGTGTTCCTGGTGGCTCTCCGCCGTGTGGCGGCGCTGTTCGTCGTAGTCCTTGCCTTCGAAGGCCTTGGGAACCTGCTCGTGGAGATCCTCGATGAGCTCGGCGGTTGCGTCGCGCAGGTGATGGCCCTTCCCGGCGGGCAAGAACAGCATCCGCGGAGAGTCCGGGTCCTCGAAGTTGTGGACGTAGACAACGTCGTCGGGAACCGGCTTGTTGGCCGACAACTTGGTCAAGAACCGGCGGACGATGCTTCCCTTGCCAGTTCCGGAGAGGCCGGCGACAAAGACGTTGTAGCCGGGCGACTGTATGTCGAGACCGAAGCGGATGGCGCGAATGGCACGCTCCTGACCGATGATCTCCTCGAGGGGGCTGACGTCCGCCGTGGTCTCGAAAGAAAACTGCTCCGGGTCACAGCGCTTGCGCAGCTGCTCCGCCGCCAGCTCGTGGTCGGCTACCGACATCCGCGGCCGTTAGCTGCTCAACTGCAGAATCAGGCCAACAATGACGACCAGAGCAATGATCGCAATAATGGCCTTGAACACCCAGGCTCCGGACCTCTCGACCATGCGATCGTAGCGCGCCGCGAAGCCGTCCGACTCGGGTGTCATGCTTACCGAAGGTTTGTCACTCATCCTCGAAGCGCTCCCTGACTCGAACCAACTGCAAGAACTCGTTTCGCAACACCGGATCATCGGCAAATTCACCCCGGTACGCGAGCGTTTGAACCTGCACGCCGCGGTGCTCCAGCTTGCGCGCGCCGACGCAATCATGGGACGCGAGCACCAAGCAGGCCGCTCCCCGTGCGCCGGCTCCCTCCATCAGCGCCTCGCACACCTGTTCGCTCAATTGCTCCTGGATCTGCAGCCGCCGCGCCAGGCAGTCGACCAACGAGGTCAACCGTGAAAGGCCCGCCAGCCGGCCTCCGGGAAGATAGGCGACGTGTGCCAAGCCGTAAAAGGGTAGCAGATGGTGGGCGCACACGGAGACGAACGGAATGTTGGTCACGGTCACCATCTCGCTCGAGTCGTCGGGCCATGTCTCGCCGAGCGTTTCGACCGGATCGCGGCCATAGCCGGACAACAATTGGCCGGCCCACGCTTCGGCCGCCTTGCCCGGCGCTTCGCCCTCGGCGGCTTCGGGCAACCCCGCGGCACGCAGGAATTCGGCGAGCGCCTCCCGCATCGCCGCGACGTCCATCTTGCCGGCGGCCGAGACCAGCGCCGTGTCTTCAGGCTCGTTCATGACCCTGAGGCGTAACCCGGCGCTCGGGGCCTGTCAAATCGCCCCGTAGTTCATCCGTCACCCGGGTCCGCAGTCGCTCACGGATCGATTCGCCATCGCCCTCGAGGGCGGTGACGTCGATGGGGGCACACACCTCGACCTCCACCGATCCGGGATAGATCACCTTGCCACCCTTCTTCATCACCTCCCGCGTTCCTCGCACCCGCACCGGAACGACGGGAACGCCGCCCGATTGGGCCATGAAAAACGGGCCCTTCTTGAGGGGAAGCAGGTTGCCGTCACGGCTGCGAGTGCCCTCGGGGAAGATGACGAAATCGTGCCCCTGCCGGAGCAATTCCGCCGCCTGGTTGCCGGAATTGATCGCCGCGTCGCGGTCCTCTCGGATGATCGGAACGAAGCCGGCTTGGCGAATCACCCGTCCGAAGACCGGAATGCGAAACAGCGACGCCTTGCCCATCATGCGTACGTCGCGCCGCAGCGCGGCGACCACCACGGGTGGATCGACATTGCTGCTGTGGTTGGGCATGAAGAGGTAGTTTTGTCGCTCATCGAGGCGGTCGAGGCCGCGCACATCAATGCGCACGCCGGCGGCCCACATGCCGAAACGGATGGCCGGGACGGCAAGCGCATACAGCATGCGCGTCGACCCGATCAACCAGGCGACCAGCAGGACCGGCGGTCCGACGATGACGAGGTAGGCGCTCAATACGACGGCAACGAAGAAGGTGCGGAGCCGGGGAGCCAATCCTAACAGGCCGTGGTGGAAGTGTAATGGGTCTGGTTGCGCCGTTGGCAGCGTAACCCTCCGGGCAAGTGGGAGTTACGGGCGAATGGCGGCGTCGCGACTCCTCCGCGATGGCGCCAGCATCTCCTCGTCGCCGCTCCTTGCCCGCGCCCGTACGTCCCACTTGCCAGACCCATCACACTCCCACCACGGCCTGCTAGTGGATGCGGTAAGTGACGGTGAACAGGGCGATGACCGGGACCGGCTGGCCGTCCTTGTACCCCGGCTTGAAGGTCCACTGCGCGACCGCCTCCAGCGCCCGCTGGTTGAGATCGTCGTCCGGCAAGCCGCGGATGAGCATGGGGTCGGCGACGGTACCTTCCACCGTCACGACGGCCTCTATGTAGACGTCCCCCTGGATGCCGGCGCGCGTCGCTGAGGGGGTGTATTCGGGCAGCACCTCGGTCAGCTTGATCGGCGCGATCAGACCGCCACTACCCATCGCCACGGCTCCGGCGCGAGCGCCGGCCGGGCCCGGCGGGGCGTTCGGCAGGCCGACGTCGAATTCAGCGTCCGGATCGCCGAACTCCACCTCCGAATCCTCGTCGATGATCGGTTCCGGGTCGTCGGGGGTCGGGTCCGGAATCGGAATCGGGTTGGTCTTCTTCCTGACGCTCTTCTTCGGCCGTGAGGGCGGGGCCGGCGGCTTGTAGCGCTTGACGATGGTGGTCGCCATCTGATTGGTCAGCGGGATCGGCTCGACCCGTGCGGTGGGAAAGACGACGAGGAAAAGGATGAAATGAAACACCAGGGCCCACACTCCAGCCACCTTGAGGTCCCTCTTGTCGCCCCCTTCCTCGAGGTACTCACGCATCAGCTCGGGCGCCAGGGTGTCGTACTGCGGCGCGCGCGGAGCGTCCGGGTCGGGGAGCAGCTTGGTGGACCGCTTCCGCCTTCGAATACTGACCTTGTTCATGTCGGCTGTATGGCTAGAGGGTTCCCGCAGACGTAGCTACTTTCTAGTATACGCAGCGGCACGCCACCAGGTCTAATACCACCCCCGGCGGAGTTTGCTTCGTGTGCCCGAGCTGATACCTTCAGCTCATGGTCGCCGCGACGAAACACGCGAAAAAAAAATCGGCCTACATCGCCATCGTCCGCAGCGACGACTGCACCGGCTGCGAGGCGTGCATCGTCTTCTGCCCGGTCGATTGCATCGATTTGATGCAGTCGCGCGAGAACCCGGCCGAGAAGTACGTCCTCATCGACAAGGAAACGTGCATCGGTTGCGTGCTTTGCGCCCGCTATTGCCCGTGGGATTCGATCGACATGATCGGCCGCGAGCCTTTCGAACAGCGCGCCGAACTCGTCTTCATGTAGCAGCCGGGTCAGCCGCCGAGTTCGCAGTCAGCCGCGGCGCGCTCGAGAGCCGTCGTCGCCTCCTCCGCCATGCCCTTGCCGTGGTAGGCCTGGGCGATGCTGCAATGGGCCTCCGGCAATAGATAGGTAGACACTCCGCTGAGCTCCACGACCAAACCCAGCGTGACGATGGCGCGGTCGAAATCGCCGCGACTCGAATAGGCGCGCCCCAGCCTCAGGTACAGGTCCGGGATCTGCGGTCGCTTCGCCGCCGCGGCGCGGTATTGAGCAAAAGCCTGGTCGGCCTCGCCCTGTTGCTCGTAGAGCATCCCCAGGTTGTACTGCGCTGCACCGGCCTCCGGATTGACCGCAACGGCGCGCCGATAGACCTCTTCGGCCTCCTCGAAGCGCTCCGCCGCCGCCGCCACCTGCCCCTCGCGGACCAGCATCACCGAGAGCAGGCCTTGGATATCCTGGTCCGAGGGACGAAGCTCATAGAGCCGCTCGAGGTTCTCGATGATCGGAGCACGGTCACCGCCGACGTACGCCCAGCGCTCCCCCAAGGTGAGCGTGTATTCCTTCAGGACGTCATAGTCGTCGGGATGCTCCTCGAGGTACTCCTGGTAGAAGGCGACGGCGCGCGCAGAATCGCCGTCGCGGGAGGCTCGTCGTGCAGCGACGAGCGAGCCGGCCTCCGAATCGGCACAACCGGCTCCGCCTACCGCAAGTGCGACAAGCAACCCGATGAAGGCGGCCCGGAGGCGGCGGGGCGCGCTCATGGCTGGACGATCCCCGAGCGCTGCCGCTCGGCGACCAACTCGCGCTGTTTGTCTTCGTATGCCAGCCAGACGCCGCGGTGCGCGACCGCCAGATCGCGCGCCTCGAACGGGTGCGCGGGAGCCGCGACCAGGCGGCCTGCCAGGCGGCGCTGGCGGCGCTCACCGAAGCGGCCGGGGAAGCCGCGGGACAACAGATCAACCTGCTCGAACGCGCCGTGGAGGCCGCGCGCCGGCGCGCCACGGTCGGCGAGATCACCGCCGCGCTGGAGAAAGTCTACACGCGCCACCGCGCGGTGATCCGCAG
>JADFNY010000116.1 GCA_022563115.1 Acidobacteriota bacterium
CAACGCGAGCGGCGACGGCCGCGTCGAGCAGCGGCACCATGGCGACAACGCCGGCGTCGAGCAACGGCACCATGCTGAGCCCGTCGAGGGCCTGGTCGGGACGACGGGCGCCGGCCAACTCGAGAATCGTCGGGTAGAAGTCGACGCCGATCACCGGCGTGCCAAGCTGGTGCACGATGCGACCGACGCTCTCGTCGACGCTCTCGATCATCGCGGCGTAACGCGGATTCTGCTGGCCGTTGCTGCCGGCCTTGCCGCGGTACTTCTGCGTCAGTTGCGGCTTGGCCTGGATCGGCGTGTGCACGGCGTAGTGTGTCATGTAGAGGAAAAACGGCCGATCGGCGTTGTGCTCCATGGAGGCGAGCCGGTCGATGTTGGGCGTTTCGTAGTACTTGCTGCCCATGAAACCGACGTCACGCCAACCCATGTCGTCGATCAGGATGAAGACGATATTCGGCGGTCGCTGCGGCGAGCCGGCCATTCCACCACCGCCGCCGACAACAGCAGCGACGACGAGCGCCGCCAGCCACCTCAAAAGATCACCTCGAGCCGTTCGCCGTCGCTACTCGCCATCCGCACACCGGTGAGCGTCTGCATGTTCGTCGTGCCGGGCTCGCCGATGACAATCGTGTAGGTCGCATCGGCGTCAAAGATCTTGGGTCGAAACGTCAGCAGCGGCACGCGCACCGTGTAGACGACCTCGTCCGTGCGCTCGTCGACGAGTTGCACGACCGGCGACTCGAGCCCGGAGATCTCCAGCGTCGGCAGGTACCCGACCTCACCGCCGTAGCTGTCGAGCTGGTTGAAGGTCACCGGCCAGCCATAGAACTGCTCGGCGTCGGGGCTCGAGGGGTCGACCCACCGCGGCCAGGCCTCGAACACGATGTCCCGCGACAGCCTGTCGAAGCGGATGATCCCGTATCCCGGGACGCGATCGTAGAGCGCCGTGGGCTCGGCGCCTGACTGCACCGGGTTGGCCACAGCGTGTACCGTCATTCGGTTGCCGAAGCCATCGAAGTGGTCGCCGGTGTAGGGCGGCGCCCCGGGTTGCCGATCGGCACCCGCCTCGGGGGGGTACCAGCGGCGCGGCCACAGGTTGGCCACCGACGGCACCACGAACGCAAAGGGCCCGTCGCCGAACTCGTCGATACCGTACTGGATGGTGCTCCCGAGGTGCTGATCGCCGGCCACGTGGGGGGCGAACGCCTTGCGCATCGCCCGTAACGCCCGGTTCCGGCCCGACTGCGGCCAGCCGCCGGAGTCGGTGTCGGCCGCCTTCTTGTCGCCGACGATGTACTCGTCCGGTGCGGCGAGGGCAAGGCCCGGCAACACCGCTCCGCTCGCGGCGTCGGCCGGTAGTGTCGCGAGGTTCGAGAACAGCGTCTGCGACAGCAGCACCTTCATCCACACGCCGTTGCCCCAGTCTTGCGCCCAGTAGTCCAGAAACTCGAGCTGTCGCGCCCCGAGGAGAACGGCTGCGGGCACGTCGGACTCGGTCGCCGGATCGAATCGTGGGTTCTGAAACCAACCGTTGACGACCTGCCCCCGGTCGATCGTCATCGACGGCGCCGATTTGAACATTCGATCGGAGACCACCGCCATGCTGACCCCGCCGTACTCGACGCTCGTGTACCAGACGCTGATGCCCTGCTCGATCGGGGTCGCGTCCCAGGCGTCGGGGTGGTGCGACGTCTGCGTCCGATGCACCGCGTTCACCCAGCGCGGGTCCATCGTGTAACCACCCGAATCCTGCGCCGTGAGACCGTCGAGAGCCTCACCCTTCTTGCCCCCGGCGCCCCAGATGTTGCCCTGGTAGACGTCGTGATCGTCGGGTGTGGCGATGGTCGGAATATCGCGCATCAGGTCGCGGAACGACCAGATGAACCAGTACCAGTGGTAGAGGTAGTCGAGCGCCGCCTCGTCGAAAGGCTCGCGCACGATGCCGGCGAGGCCACCCTCGTAAATCTGGTCGCCGGCGAAAAACAGCATGTCGGGGTCGTGGTAGGCAACCGCCTCGGCAACCTCGGCGTGCGGGAACCAGATGCCATTGTCGTTCCAGTAGCCGCGCGCCGAGGCGTCACGATCGGGCCGCGCCGAGAAATGCTGGCAGTTCATCGACGCCAGGATGAAATCATCGCGCAGCGGCTCGTGCCGGATCGTGCCCTCGTACGTGTGGGTCTCGGTCGGGTTGGCGGCGGAACCGCCGCTCCTCAGCTCGTAGACGATCCGGTACGGCGTATCGACGCTGCCGTCCCAATCCTCGACCCGAAACGGCATCGTGTAGCTGAGGTCGATGAGCTCGCCGGTCGCCACCGTTTCCCAGCCCCCCTTGCGTTGAACCTGCAGCTCGCCACTGTGGACGTCGGCAGCGCCGAGCGGCCCCATCTGCGCGGTCATCTTCAGGACGCCGCCACTGAGCGTGTGCATCGCGCCCATCACCGGGCCGAAGGCGCGATCGGGGTGATGCACGAGCTTGGAGCCGCTCGCGGTCCAGTCGCGGAACCAGTAGCCGGGACCTGTGGTGGCGGTGCTCGACTCGAAGGAGCGTGGCTCCCGATTCGCCAACGCAGGGTTCGCTTCGACGTGGCGGCTGTTGTGCGACACCAGTCCGAGGTTGCCAGACAGGTACTCGGCAGGGACGTTTTCGTAGGTGGCGCCGCCGAGACTCGCGCCCGTCTCCCCGTCGCGCACTGAAACCGTGAGCCGGTAGGACAGATCCCGACCGGCGCCCTCCGCTTCGCCGCCGGCGGCACCGACCGCCCTCATCGGCTCGGCGATCAACGTCAGCACGACGTCCTCGGACACGCCGTCGACCAACTCGATACTCGCGGGGTCGGTCAACGGCCACGCGTCGACGCTGGTCGACACGTTGGCACGCACACTCTTGGGGCTGTCGATGGTGGAGTTGCCACGCACCACCACCTTGCCGGTGCCGTCCAGCGCGACGATCAACCCACCGTCGGGGGCCGGCCAATCGTGCACCATGGCGCTGATGCGGTAGTCGACGTGGTCGCCACCGGCGCCGATGAGAAAGCCGCTCCAGGTGTTCTCGTGCAACGTGCCGCCGGGCTCGATGGGGCCGGTACGTACGCTCATCTCGAACCGGCCCGGGTCCTCCGACAGCGCGTAGGTGAGCAGCTGCAGCGTGCGCATCGAGCGCGTCGAGTCCCCGGTGACGGCTTCGACACGGTCGTTCGCCAGCCGCCAGTCCTGCAGCCGGTTGCCGTAGTAGTCGGGGCCGATCCAGACGCGCTCGAGGTCGGGCAGGCGCATGACGAACTCGGCACCGCTCTCGTCCGGCGCGCACCCTCCGGAGAGCGCCATGAGTACGAGCAGAAACGGAAAAGACAGCGGACGAAGCGACAGACAGAGGGGGCCGCGAGGGACGATCATCCTCCACAAGTGCCACGGGGCGGAGATTTTCGCAACGCTGAGCTAGCAGGCCGTCCCGTGACACACATCCAAACGTAGGCAGCGAGGCCGATGCCGATCGGCACCATCAGGCGTGTGGACCGCAGGCTACCTACTCTCCACCGGAATCATGATGTGGGCGTAAGGAGTGTCGGGCCACATCACCCAGGGACCTCCGTTCAGATGGTCGGTCGAGATTCCCTCGAGCATCCCCAGGTCCGGTACCAGTATCATCAGATGACTGCCGACATCGGTGACCCAATCGTCCGGATCCGTCGCCTCGGTAGCATAAGGATCGCTGTTCGAAACCGGGCTGTCGCCCATCAGCATGTAGGCGAAGCCGATTTCCGTGTACGTCGGCTCGGTCTGGCCCACGTACGCCTGTAGGAAGTTCAACCAGGGCTCGTTCACACACCACGGATCATCGCCGGGAGTGTCCGGACGATCGGGAAGGCACGTCCACCCGTTGGTTCCCGCGCGGATGACGTTGAGCTCCCAATCCATGATGCTGGAGTCGGCGGAAATCGACTCGGGGCCGGCACGCTCGGCGTTGCGAATCAGCTCATCCTGGCTGTTTGCAACGGGCTCGGCGGCGGGGGCGGCCGGCTCTTCCGGCGCAGCGGAGGCGAGCAAAACGGCGATCAACGACAGAGTGGTGACATATTTCACGGGGCGATCTCCCTTCCATCGGGTTGAATCAAGGAACGGCCGTAGTGTGCTGTCCCCAATATGGCTTGACACTTGTAGCGAGCGCGACGGGGCGAGTCCGCGGAGCAGCGACGACGGCGATGTTCATACATCGTCGAGGAGCGACGACAAAGGAATCGCCCCATCCTATATCGGGGACAGCACACTAGTATGGGGACCTCGATACGCTTTGCAAGGGGAGCGGGCTGCGGGTGTCAGGCGCCTCATCATTCCACCGGTTCGGGGCACGTGGCGGCGCCCACACCGCATTCTAGCCGTAGGCGACGCCGAGGGCCTGTGCCGCGGCCCGCAGGTGCTTGTCGACCGTCCACAACTGGATGTTCGACAGCAACGCGGAGGCGAGCAGATGGACGTCGATGTAGGAGAGGCCCACTCCCCACAGCCTCTTCCGTTCGATGAACTCCAGCACTTCCTCGTGCGAAGCGATCCTCGGCCCCGGTAAGTGACGCAGGAGCGTGAGGATCTCGTCGCGCCTGCCGATTGATCCGCACGCGAGTTCTCCGAGGATAAGCGGGTGGCACGCAACTTGACGGCCGTTGAGAAGCTCGCCCAACCGAGGGTCGGGCCTGTGCAGATGCGAAATCCACACCGACGTGTCCGCCAACACCAAGGTCTCTTAGTCCCCGATGTCTCGAACTTTCGGCATCCGCCGCCGCCGAATGGGCCGCAGGTCCGGCTCGGTTCCGCCAAGTGCCGCGAGTCTCTTGGAGGCTTCCCAAGAAACAAGCGCTTTCAACCCGGCGTGGACCAATGCCGTCTTCTCCTTGATCCCGGTAAGCCTCATGGCTTCCGCGAGCAGCTCGTCGTCGATATTCAACGTTGTTCTCATACGACTATAATATGCATATCCATGCATACGATCAAGTGCATTGAAGTCGTCAGACGCTGCTTGTTGAAGTTGGACGGCCACCTCGGATCGAGTTCCCGGATTGAAGGGCGGCTGTATGCGCAGCGCCACTTGATCCAGCCGGGGGCTTTGCGGCTCAGGCGTAATCGGCGGCGAGGGTCTCGCGGGTGCGCTCCAGCAGCGCCTTGGTGGCACGGATGCCGTCGGGCTCGGAGAGTTCGCTGCCCTCGTATTCCACGCCGACGTAGCCGCGGTAGCCGGCGTCGAGGACGATGCGCATGAGACGCTCGTAGTCGAGCTGGATCTCGTCGCCCTGATCGTCGAAGTCGTAAGACTTGGCGGAGACGGCTTTGGCGTAGGGCATGAGCTCTTCGACGCCGGTGTAAGGGTCGTACCTCTCGTCGGCGGCGATGCGGAAATTGCCGAAATCCGGCAGCGTGCCGGAGCGCGGATGGTCGACCAGCTCCATGACGCCGGCGAGCCAGGCGCCGTTGCTCGAGAGGCCCCCGTGGTTTTCAACGATGACGTTGAGGCCGTGCTCGTCACCACGCTCGCACAGCCGGCGCAAGCCGTCGGCGGCGAGCCGCTGCTGCTCTTCGAAGCTGCCTTCGCTGGCGGCGTTGACCCGGATCGAATGGCAGCCGAGCAACTGCGCCGCCCCCAGCCACTTGTAGTGGTTCTCGACCGCGGTGGTGCGGGCTGCATCATTCGGATCGCCGAGCCGTCCCTCGTTGTCACACATGATCAGCAGGCTCGGAATGCCCTGATCCTCGGCGCGCATCACCATCTCGGCAAGATAAGTCTGGTCCTGCGCCTTGTCGAAGAAGAACGTGTTGACGTACTCGACGCCCTCGCAGCCGTAGTCTTCGGCCGCGGCGCGGGCGAAGTCGAGATGGTCCATCTCGCCGGCGCCGAGGGTGCGGTGCAACGACCATTCGGCCAGCGAGATCCGAAACAGCGGCTCGGGCTCAACCACGATCTCGGCGCCGGCACCCACACCGAGTCGTTGGCAACCGAGCGACGTCAGCCCGGCGGCGGCGACGACGCTCGCGGTGCTCTTCAGGAACCATCGACGATCGTGCATGGCCGCAGCCTAGCCCCTCACGTGCGGCGCTCCAACCGGGCCACAAAGTGCAACCCGCGCCCGAAAACGAGCGACGCGGGGAACGGATAGAGCGCGATGTCGGTTTTTCGCGCCGCAAACGACAGCCGAAGTCCGTCGACAGCCGTGTTCCACTCGCACGGCGTCCAATAGTTGTGCGGCAGCGCCACGCCGTGGTGAGCGTTGCCGAACCAGTCCATGAACCTCAGCGTCGGGCGGGCCACGAGTCCCTGCACCGTGTGGTCCTTGACGATGACGGCGGCCCGGGCGGTTCGTGCCGCCTCGGCGAGCAGGGCCGCCGGGTCGGCGGCGTGGTGCAGAACGTCGACCAGCATGACGAAGTCGACCGCGTCGTCGTCGAACGGAATTGACCGACCGTCGAACGCCTCGACCGGGATGTGGCAAGCGGGTCGAACGAGGACCTCGATGCCTCTGACAGACAGGTCGTCGCGGGCATCGCCGATCATGCGGCCGATGCTGCCGTCGCCGCAGCCGACGTCGAGTAGCGAGCCGCCGTGCGGGATCATCGCCTCCAAGGCTTCGGCGAGCACGCGCACCCGCCGGCCGAACACAAGATGGGAATGGGCCCGACCAACGACGCTCATGGCGGCACGATACCCCGTCGAGAGTCGGCAGTAAGCCGTGGAGCCGCGGTGATGGGCTGCGGAGCTGTGGTGATAGGCGGTGGAGCTGGGGGCGGTAGGCCGTGGAGGCAATAGGCCACTCCTGATAACCTCGCGCCGTAGCAGGGTGCTGGCAAACTCCCGGTGCCCGTAACGGTACCCCCGGGAGTTCTTCAGCGCCCTGCCTGGTTCCACCCACTGGGCGACCCGCATGAATTCCAGCTCTCCGCATCCGACCCCCGATCGACCCGTAGCGGACAAGTTCGCCGGCTTGCTCGACATGGGCTTCGAGCGCGTCGATCCGGCGCCGATCACGACCGAATCGATCCGTGTCGACGCCGGCACCCACAAGGTCTCGCAGGTCCGACCGGCGATGGGAAGCTTCGTCACGATCTCCGTCCTGCACCAGTCTGAGGCGCTGGCCGAGGACGCGGTCGGCAAAGCGTTCGAGGAGATGGATCGGGTCGTCGCGGTGTTGAATCGGTTCGACGGCAGCTCGGCGCTAACCTATCTCAACGACACCGGCGGCATCGACAGCGCCCCGCCCGAGCTCACCTGGGTCGTTGGCGGCGCTCTGGACTACCACCGGCTCACCGGCGGCGCCTTCGACGTCACGGTGAAGCCGATCATCGACCTGTTCCGCGACCCGCAGACTTACGAGCCGCGGACGCCACCGAGCGCCGCCGAGTTGAGCGAGGCGCGTGCGTTGGTGGGTGCCGAGCACATCGGCATGGACGGTCGCGACCTGAGTCTTTCGCGCTCCGGAATGGGGCTGACCCTCGACGGCATTGCCAAGGGCTACATCGTCGACGCGATGGCCGACGCGCTGCTCGCACAGGGCGCCACCAGGTTTCTGATCAACGCCGGCGGCGACATCCGCGCCGCCGGTGACCGGGGAGATGAGCTGCCATGGACGATCGCCATCCGTGATCCGGAGGACGCGGCGCCGTCGTGGGACAGCGAGTCGTGGCGCCGGTCCGTAGTCCCCGACCTGATCCGGATCACCGACGGCGCGGTGGCGACTTCGGGCAGCTACGAGGTTTACTTCGATCGCCAACGGCTGGCGCATCACATCGTGCAGGGCCAGACGGGTCGCTCTCCCGATCACGCAATGAGCGTGACGGTGACCGCGACCACCGCGATGGAGGCTGACGCGCTGGCGACCGCGGTCTTCGTGCTCGGGCCCGGCCAGGGTGTGCGGCTCATCAATGGGCTCGATGGCTGCGAGTGCTTGATCATCGATCGTCAAGGAAAACAGGTTCGCTCGCACGGCTGGAGCGCAATTGCTGCTGCGGCGGGCGAGCCGGGACGATGGGCCGGCGGGGCAGAAACGGAGGCCAATGGGCGACGCGACGTCTGATATCACCTACAGCAGATTCCAGCTCACCAGCTTGGTGGCTCTGCGTATGCTCATTGGGTGGCACCTTCTGTACGAGGGCGTTGCCAAGATCTTGAACCCTTACTGGACCTCGGCCGGCTACCTGCAGGCGTCGCAGGGTCCGTTCGCCGACTGGTTCGTCGGCCTGGCGACCGATCCGGCCCGGCTCGGAGTCGTCGACGCCCTCAACAAGTGGGGCCTGGTGCTGATCGGTGCCGCTCTGTTGCTCGGTTTCATGGCCCGGTTGGCGGCGTTGCTGGGCGCTGTCCTCCTTCTTCTCTTCTACCTGGCCAACCCGCCGTTGCTCGGCCTCGAGAGCGCCGTGCCGACGGAGGGAAGCTATTTGTTCGTCAACAAAGTGCTGATCGAGATGGTCGCCATGCTGGTGCTGCTCGCCTTCCCCACGAGCCATCTCATCGGACTCGATCGCTTGAAAATCTGGGAGCGCAACCATGAGTGACGATCACATCCACGACCCGGACAATCGCCAAGAAACCACCGCGGGGGCCGAATCGAAGGAAGCCGCCCACGAGCCGCCCGCCGACGATGTCGCGACGGCGCCCGACGATCAGCTCGGCCGCAGCCCCGGATGGGGCCGCCGCGACCTATTTCGCGCTCTCGCCTCGGTACCGGTGTTCGGCGCCCTCGCCTACAGCGTCTGGCGCAAGACATCGAGCACCGAAGAGAGACGGCGCAAGATCTTCGAAGAGCTCGGCGTCACCGGCGATGCGCCGGCCGTCATCCCTCAGGCCATCTCGAACCCGCCGAGCGGCAAGCTGCGACTCGGTGTGGTCGGCTACGGCGGTCGCGGGCAAGCGGATGTGCGTGGCGCCGGCTTCGCGCCAACCGAATGGACCGATCGGCAGGCCCGGGCCGCGGCACGCAATCGGCGCAACCAGACGCTCGAGACGTGGATGGCACAACACGATCTGCACCTCGAGCTCACCTCTGTGTGCGACCTTTTCGACGTCTACGCCGAACGCGGCCTGGACGCCTCGACCAACAGCACGCGACCGGGCGGCCGTGAGCAAACAGCCGCGACGCGCTACCGGACCTACGAAGAGTTGCTCGATTCGGGCAACGTCGACCTGATCATCTGCGCCACCCCCGATCACTGGCACTCGCGCGTCACCGCGGCGGCCGCCGAGCGTGGCATCCACGTGTACTGCGAGAAGTGCCTGGCGCGCACCGAGGAGGAAGCCCACGCCGTCGTCGCCACGCTCCGCGATTCGGGCATCGTCTTCCAGCTCGGTCACCAGAACCGGCAGAACGAAGCCCACATGAAGGCCAAGGAGATCTATGACAAGAACATCCTGGGGCCGATCACCTTGGTGGAGACCACCACGAACCGCAACAACCCGGTGGGCG
>JADFNY010000436.1 GCA_022563115.1 Acidobacteriota bacterium
CCGCCAAGCAACTCGGTGCCGTCGCGCTCGACTACCAGGTCGACCCGGTCGTCGATATCGTGCGCGACGCCACCGAGGGTCGCGGCGTCGACGCGGTGATGGAGGTCGTCGGGGCGCGACCGGCCACCGAGCTGGCAATCGAGATCCTACGTCCCGGCGGCGTGCTTTCATCGGTCGGGGTACACACCGACGAGCGCTTCGGATTCACCGCACTCGACGCCTACGACAAGAACCTCACCTTCCGCTCCGGCCGCTGCCCGGCTCGCTACTACATGGAACATTTGGCACCCTTGGTGCGTGACAAGCAGATCGAACCGGAGTTCGTTTTTTCGCACCGCATGCCGCTGTCGGAAGGCGTGCACGGCTATGAGATATTCGATAACAAGCTCGACGGCTGCACCAAGGTTCTGCTCGAGCCTTAGGAGCTCCTACTCGGGCCATAGGAGGAAGTGATGGAGGTTCTCAGGGAGGAATATTTTCAGAACACCGTGCTGCAGTGGGCGATTGCCCTCGGCGTTTCGCTGCTGACCGTGTTTGTCTTTCAGGTCGTCAAGTTGGTCGTCATCCGCCGGCTCCGGAAGTTCGGCGAGATGACCGAGACCGATATCGATGATTTCGTTCTCAAGCTGCTCGGCAGCACCAAGTTCCTGCTGATTCTCGCCCTCTCGCTGTACGCCGGTTCGTTCATGTTGGACCTGGCAGAGTCGGTGCGTGATTACCTCAGCTCGGTCGCGATTGTGGTTTTCCTGCTGCAAGCGACGCTCTGGGGCAACCGGACCATCGACTTCGCGTTGATGCGCTTCACGCAGCAGCGCTTGGACGCCGAGGACCCCGCCAGCACGACCGCCATCGGCCTCGTCGGCACGGTCCTCCGCGTCGTGTTCATCGTTCTGATCGGCCTTGTCGGGCTGGCGACGATCGGCTTCGACGTCAACGCGCTGGTCGCCGGCGTCGGCATCGGCGGCATCGCGGTCGCGATGGCGGTCAACGGCATCCTGCAGGATCTATTCGGCTCGCTCACCATCGCGCTCGACAAGCCGTTCGTCGTCGGTGATTTCATCACCGTCGGTGATTTCAGCGGTACCGTCGAAAACGTCGGCCTCAAGAGCACCCGCTTGCGCAGCAACACCGGCGAGCAGCTCGTCATGTCAAACAACGATTTGCTCTCCAGCCGGCTGCGCAACTACAAGCAAATGGTCGAGCGCCGTGGGACGATGAACCTGGGGGTGACCTACGGCACGCCGGCCGACAAGCTCGAGGCCATCCCGGGGATGATCCGGGAGATCCTCGATGGCGAGGAGTTGGCACGCCTCGACCGCGCCCATTTCGCCTCGTTCGGCGATTTCGCGCTCAACTTCGTGATTGTCTATTGGATGCTGACGCCGGCGTACGGCGACTTCATGGACACCACCCAGTCGATCAATTTGAAGATCGTCCGACGCTTCGAGGAAGAGGGCATCGAGATGGCCTTCCCGACCCAGACCATCTACCTCAACAAGGATGACGCCTGATCCCCACATACGTTTACCAACGAGTCGAGGTACTGAAATGCTGCGACGTACCGTCGTTTGTACCCTATTGATCGCGGGTTTGGTTGCCATCGGCTGGCCGCCGGGAGCCGTCGTCAACGCAGCGACCGGGTCGCAGGAGACCGAGCTGCGCAATTGGATCCGCAGCCCCGCATACGGGCCCCACAACCGGCTGGTCTTCGAGGTCAACGGTGATATCTGGGTGTCGGGAACGCGACGTGGCCAGGCCGACCTGCGGGCCGACAAGATCGTCCAGGTAACCAGCGGGCCGGCATGGGACCGCGATCCGGCCTGGGGCGCCGGTGGTGAGTCGATCGTCTTCGCTTCCGACCGTGATGGCGGCACCAACCTCTGGCGGGTGGTGGTCGACAACAACGGCCGGGTGACCGGCACGGCACAGTTGACCGCCTCGGAGGCTCCCGATACGCAGCCGACGGTGGCGCCCGACGGCGCCATCGTTTTCGTTCGCGGGCGCAACGCCACCGCCGATATCTGGCGACGCACCGCCGATGGCGAGGAGCAGCCTCTGATCGAAGGCGACGGGGTCGAGAGCTCGCCGGTGTTCTCGCCCGACGGCAGCAAGCTCCTCTACATCGCCGGGCGGGCGGTTCACGTGGTGACGTTCGACGACGATGGCGAGATCGACGAGGACGACACGGTGATCAGCGGCATGACCGTCGCCGATGCGGCCTGGGCCGCGGGCGGCGAGCGCATCGTGTTCAGCGCCCGGGGCGGCTCGCCGGGGGTGTACGGGGCCCCCGCGGACGGGCGTTTCAGCAATCTGCTTACCGAAGCCAGCGCCTCGCCGGCCTGGTCGTCGGATGGCAGTCGGATCGCTCTCGCCGAGCTCGCCGCCGCC
>JADFNY010000117.1 GCA_022563115.1 Acidobacteriota bacterium
GCCCATCCAGCAGCGGCAACCCGAGGGCGCGCAGGTAGCCATCGGAGACGAAGGCGTATTCGAGGCGAAGTTCTTCGTCGTCCGCCGGCTGGTAGCCTTCGACAGACTGCAGCATCGTCGCGGCCCCGCCCGGAAGCATCGGCGTCCGGGTTCCGACACCGGCGGCGATCACCCCCGGCATCGATTCCAGTCGTTCGACGAGGGCGTCGACGAACACCCGTCCCTCTGGGCCACCGTAGTGCAACAGCGAAAGGTCGAGGCTGGCCACGGCGACACCCTCGGCCTCGAATCCGAGGTCGGTTCGCAGTCCGTTCCCCAGCGCCTGTAGGAACAACGCCGACCCCGTCAGCAGCACCAGACAGAGGGCGAGCTGAACGGCCACCAGACCACCGCGGAGGCGGGTCCACGCCGCCGTCGTGCCGCGGCCGGAGGCCTTGAGGCTGGTGTCGAGATCGATTCGCGTCGCCTGCAGCGCGGGCACGAAACCGAAGACCAGGCCGGTCGCCAGAGCCAGCGTGAAAGTGAATCCCAACACCCCGAGGTCCATACCGGCGTCGATTGTGGATACCGCCACCCCGCCCGGGAGCTGGTAGCCGGCCAGCAGCGAGAGCACCCAGTTACCGACCAGCACCCCGGCGGCACCGCCGAGCAAAGCCAGCACCGTAGTCTCGGTCAGCATCTGCCGCACTAGGCGAGCCTTGCTGGCGCCGATCGCCAGCCGCACGCTGATCTCTCGCCGCTGCGCCGTTGCGCGGGCAAGAAGCAAATTTGCCAGGTTGGCGCAGGCCAACAGCAAGGTAAACGCCACCGTCCCGCCGAGCATGAAGACGAAACCGGCGAGGCCCCCGTTGTCGTTGGGGGGCAGGATGAGGTGCTGCGCCGATTCGACCGTGATCCTCCGTGGCCCACGGGATCGCGGGTCTTCGGCGGCGAGTTGGTCGGAGATCGCCAGCATCTCGGCCTGCGCCTGCTCGATGGTCGCGCCGTCGGTCAGGCGTCCGATGAGCTGGTCGATCCAGCGGGAGCCGCGTTCGGCGAACCGCGAGTCGTCTTCGAAAAAGCCGCTCGCCAGGGCGGGGCCGCTGCGCAGCGGAATGAACAGATCGGGGCTACCGTTGAGGTGCAGGCCGCCGAACCCTTCCGCGGTGACGCCGATGACCTCGAAGCTGGCGCGGTTCAGGCGGATCGTCCGGCCGACGATGTTCGGATCCGAACCGTATTGATCGCGCCACAGGTCGGCGGTCAGGACGGCTACGGCACGCAGCTCGTCCTCGTCTTCCGGGCTGAACACCCGGCCGGTCTCGGTTTCGACGCCGAGAAGCTCGAAGTAGTTGCCCGAGGATGCTTGCACGGATACCAGGCGGGCCCCGTCTTCGTCGCCGAGGCTGGCGCGCTCGAACGTGTAGGCGGCCAGGTCGTCCATGACGGTCGATCGGGCGCGGTAGTCGAGGTAGTCGGGATACGACGAGGAACAGCGGGGGTTACCCGCCCGGCACGTTGTCCAGACGGCGGCCAGGCGCTCGGGTTCGACAACCGGAGCGGAGCGGCCGAGGGCGGCGCTACCGATGCTGAAGATGGCGCTGTTGGCGCCAATACCGAGCGCCAGCGTCAGGATTGCGGCGGCGGCGTAGCCAGGCGACTTGCGCAGCGTGCGGAGTGCCAGCCGGATGTCTTGGGGGAAATCGTCCCACATGTGGGGTCCTCCTGGGGGAGCACTTCGGGGCAAGTCATGGTGGGGTCGGAGTGGAGCGAGGCGTTCCTTGGAGGCCTCGGCGACGACGTCGGCGAGGCCTTTGGACCACGCCGCCGCGAGACCGCGTTGGCCGCGACGGACGCGCGCCTCGGCAAGCAGATCGATGAACGTTGCCGATAGGTCGTCGGCGAAGCGCCGGCGAAATCGCCGCGGATACAGGAGTAACGCGGCGCGGTACAGGCGCTCGGCAAGGCGGCGCTGGCGCGGCGGCAACGGCAGAGGCCGGTTGGCATGGGTGGGGCGTGCGGCCCCGTTGGAGGCTTCCAAGCTCACCGGGAAGGGTCCTTCACCAAGTCGCGGGCGCGGGCGGCGTCGACGAGCCGGGCCATCCGCGTTGCTTCGGCTTTGACCGCTTCGATGCCGAGCGCCGAGATGCGGTAGTAGCGGCGACGATCGTCGCTCCCCGTCGGGCGCTCGTCGATCTCGCCGATGAGGCCCTCGTCGAGCATCCATTTGAGACGCCGGTACAGAGCCCCGGCTTGGAGCTTGAGCTCCCCGTCGGTACGCGCTTCGGCCTCCTTGATGATGCCGTAGCCGTGGGCGTCACCGTCGATCAGGATCATCAGGATCAAGAAAACGTCCGGCTTGAGCGGCAGCTTCGTCGTCATGTTCGATGCTCGCTCAACCCGAACTTCTCAACGGGTGGCTACGGCGCGAGCGCGAGAAGTTTGGGTTGGGTGTCATTGTAGACAATTCGTCTATAGATAAACTGTTTATATATCGGCAAGGTTCACGCCGCAAGCTCGTTGTCTCGAAATTCGTTTGCCGTTACGCTAGCGGCCTGCTACGCATCGATTTCCCCAGCACAACGAGGTGCACCTTGAAGAGACTCGCGATCGCGATCGTATCGCTGGTTGTCGTCGCCGCCTTTGCCATGCCGGCGGTGGCGCAGACCGGTTTTAGCCGCTCCGTGGCGGTCGGCGACAACGAAGTGTTCATCGGCGAGCCGGGCAACAACGTTCCCTCCGGCTTCGTCTACATCTATCGCAACCAGAACGGGACCTGGGTCGAGGCGATGGCTCTGACCGCCGCCGACGCCAGCGATGGCGACGGCTTCGGCACCGCCGTGGTTATCAACGGCGACGAGCTGTTGGTCAGCGCCGTCACGGCTGATCGCGGTGTCGTCTACGTATTCGACCGCGACGGGCGGTCGTGGACCCAAACGGGTACGATCGTCGCCGCCGCCGGCGCCACCGGCGAGAGCTTCGGTAGCTCGCTGGTGCTGGCCGGCGACACCCTCTACGTCGGCGCCACCGGCGCCAACTCGAATCAGGGTGCGACCTACGTCTTCGAGCGCCAGGGCAACGGCTGGCGGGAGATCGCCCGCTTGGAGGGTGACGCCCCGGAAGCGGCGCCCGAGGATGCCGAACCGCCGCCGCAACGCCGTCGCGGCCCGGTCGGCCCGCGCTTCGGCAGCGCCATTGCGGTCGATGGTGACCACATCCTGATCGGCGCCCCCGGCAGCCGCCGCGGCGCCGGCGTGGTCTACGCCTTTCGTCGCGACGGCGATGCGTTCGAGCGCATTGAAAAGTTTCCCGAGGAGGGGGTCACGGGCGCCGGCTTTGGCGGCGCCATCACGACCCGTGGGGGCATCGCCCTGATCGGCGCGCCGGGCAGCAACGGTGGCGTCGGCTCGGTGGCCGTCTACTCGTTCGACGACGAGTCCGAGCAGTGGAATAGCAGCATGAGCTTGCAACCGTTCGACGCCAACGCCGCCGGCGGCGGTGGGCGCGGTGGCGGGGGCAGTGGGTTCGGTACCTCGATCGTGGTAGCCCGTGGCGAGATTTTCATCGGCGCGCCGGGCGCCGGTGGGGGTGGCGCGATCTACCGGTTGGGTGGCGTTGACGTCGACAACGGGGTGCTCAGCGTGACCAGCGCGTCCAAGGTCGGGCCCGTGGGCCTCGGCAGCCGGGCGCAGTTCGCCGGCACGTTGGCGCTCAGCGGCGACGTGATGGTTGCCGGCATGCCGGGCGACGACCGCGGCGCCGGTACGGCGATGATCATGACGCGTGGCTACGACGGCTGGGACCGTACCAAGGTTCTCAGCGAGGTGAAGGGCATGCCGGCGATGACCGGTGAGCTGATGGAATGCACCGACGGGATGATCGATCGCTACCCTTGTGAGGGCGTCGACATTCTCTCGTTTCTGCCGATGCGTGAGATGGGCGGCAACCGCGGCATGACCACCAACGACATCTGGGGCTGGACCGATCCGGAGACCGGCAGGGAATACGCCCTCGTCTGCATGACCGACACCCTGTCGTTCGTCGACGTCACCGATCCTTACAACCCGGTTTTCGTCGGCACGCTCGCCATGCACGAGGGGGCGCGCCCGAGCACCTGGCGCGACGTCAAGGTGCGCGCCGACCACGCCTACGTCGTGTCTGACGGCGCCGGCGAGCATGGCGTGCAGGTGTTCGACCTGACGCGGCTGCGCGAGTTCACCGGGGAGCCGATCCTCTTCGATGAGGACGCCCACTACGACCTGATCGCCAGCGCCCACAACATCGTCATCAACGAGGACTCGGCGTTCGCGTTCGTCGTCGGTGCCAGCGGCGGCGGCGAGACCTGTGGCGGCGGCCTGCACATGATCAATATCGAGGACCCGAAGCAACCGGCGTTCGCCGGCTGCTTCGCCGACGTCAGCACCGGGCGGCGGGGCACCGGCTACTCGCACGACGCCCAGTGCGTCATCTACAACGGTCCCGACAGCCGCTACACCGGCCACGAGATCTGCTTCGGCTCCAACGAGACGGCGCTGTCGATCGCCGACGTTACCGACAAGCGCAATCCCGTCGCCGTCGGCATGGCGACCTATCCGAACGTCGCCTACACCCACCAGGGCTGGCTGACCGAGGATCACGCGTACTTCTACATGAACGACGAGGGCGACGAGCCCCAGGGCCTGGTGGAGGGCACCCGAACGCTGGTGTGGGACGTCCGCGAGCTCGACGATCCGGTGCTGGCCGCGGAGTACATCGCCGACGTCACCTCGACCGACCACAACCTCTACGTCGTCGGCGACATCATGTACCAGAGCAACTACTCCGACGGCCTGCGCGTCTTCGACGTCAGCACACCGGAGGACCCGCAGCCCATCGGCTACTTCGACACCAGCCCCGAGGGAATGTCGGGTGCGAGCTCGTGGAGCAACTACCCGTTCTTCGAGTCGCGCATCGTGATCTTCACCTCTGGTCGCTCAGGCCTGTTCATCGCCAAGCTCCGCGACGACGCCAGGTAGGGCGCAGCTGAAGTCTCTTTCGGAGTTTCCACGGGCGGCGTTGGCGCATCGGCCAACGCCGCTCGAGTCGATGCCCAACGTCAGCGCCGACCTGGGTGGCCCGCATGTGTGGGTCAAGCGCGACGACTGCACCGGTCTGGGGATGGGCGGCAACAAGGCGCGCCAGCTCGAGTTCTACTTCGGCGACGCGCTGGCCCAGGGCGCCGACACGGTGCTGATTACCGGCGCCGTGCAGTCGAATTATGTGCGCGCCACTGCTGCCGCAGCCGCCAAGCTCGGCATGGGCTGCGAGATCCAGCTCGAGGAGCGGGTTGCCGGCATGGATGAGACCTACCGCCGTTCCGGCAACGTTCTTCTCGATCAACTCTTCGGCGCCCGGCTGCACAGCTATCCCGACGGTGACGACGAAGGCGGCGCCGACGCCGAGCTCGAGGTGATCGCCGAGCGTCTGCGGGGCGAGGGGAGGAGCCCGTACGTGATTCATCTATCCGAGGGTCACCGGCCCCTCGGCGCCCTCGGATACGTCGAGGCCGCCGGCGAGATCCTGGAGCAGGCAGCCGTCCTCGATGTCGGTTTCGACGCCATCGTTGTTCCCAGCGGTAGCGGTGCGACCCACGCGGGGCTCCTGGTCGGGCTACGCGCCGCCGGATCGAAGGTTCCGGTTCACGGTGTGTGCGTGCGCCGCGAGGCCAAGAGACAAGCGGGGCGAATTCTGCGCACCGTCCGTGCCCTCGAGCGGGAGCTGGACGCCGGCGAGCTGGTTTCCGAAGCCGACGTCGTGGTACACGATGACTGGCTGGCGCCGGGCTACGGGCATCCCTCCGAAAGCACGCTGGAGGCGATCCGGGTGGCGGCGCGGCGTGAAGGCCTGCTGCTCGATCCGGTCTATTCCGGCAAGGCCTTCGCCGGCCTTCTCGGTCTCGTGCGCCGGGGCGCCCTGGGGTCGCACGAGTCCATCCTGTTCGTCCACACGGGCGGGACGCCGGCGCTGTTCGGCTACGCCACCCTGCTTGCCGACATCTGATGTCGCCAAGCTTGCTACCGCACGGCTGGCCCGCTACTTCGTCATCAATCCGTAGCTGATGCCCGAGGCTGGCGGCGCGGAGCAGCGAACCATCGGCACGCTCCGCGCCCTGATCCTCTCCGTTCTCCTCATCGGTATGCTCGGCACGCTGGCCGAGCTCTACTTGCTGGAGCACACCGAAGGCTGGTGGCAGCTGGCACCGATGTGCTTGTTGGCCGCCGGTTCGCTCGCCGTCGTCTGGTCGATGATCAAGCTCGCCCCGGCGAGCCTGCACAGCCTGCAGGCGCTGATGGTCCTCTACGTTCTTGCGGGTGTGATCGGTACCTACCAGCACTACGCCGGCAACGCCGAATTCGAGCTCGAGATGTACCCGTCGCGCGCCGGCTTCGAGCTCTTCTGGGAATCGCTCAAAGGGGCGACACCGACCCTGGTGCCCGGGACCATGACGATGTTCGGCTTGCTGGGACTGGCGTCGATTTTTCGCCACCCGCAGCTGGCGTCAAAGGAGCGACGCATGGAGGCCCTGCGGCGAAGCTGATACCTTGCGGCGTCATGGACCCTGACCCGGAATCCGGCCCGAACGCGGAGTCGCTGCCGCGCCTCACCCCGGTCGCCGGCACCGAGCGCATCAATTCGCTCGACGTGCTGCGTGGCTTCGCCTTGCTCGGCATCCTGGTGATGAACATCCAGATGTTCGCCATGGTCGGGGCGGCGTACATGAACCCGACCGCCTATGGCGATCTGACCGGCGCCAACTACTGGGTGTGGTACCTGAGCCACCTGTTCTTCGATCAGAAGTTCATGACCCTGTTCTCGGCGCTGTTCGGCGCCGGGATCGTGCTCATGTGGCAGCGTGCTGAAGCCGTCGGCCGCCCCGCGACCGGGCTTCACTACCGGCGCACTTTCTGGCTCATGGTGTTCGGCCTCGTCCACGCCTACGGCGTCTGGGCGGGCGACATCCTGTTCGTCTACAGCGTCTGCAGTCTTTGGGTTTTCTGGCTCAAGCGGCGTTCACCGAAGGCCTTGATCATCATCGGGATGATCGTCTTGTTGGTCTCGCCGGCGTTGTTGATATCCGGAGGGTTCTCGGTGTCGTACTGGCCGCCGGAAGCGGTCGACGAGATGATGGTGGGTTGGCAGCCGTCACCGGACCAGGTTGCCGAAGAGGTCGCCAACTACCAGGGGGGCTGGAGCGATCAGGCGCGCAGCCGGGTGATGGCCGCCATCGGGATGCATACCGGAGCGTTCATCTTCTGGGCATTCTGGCGCGCCAGCGGCCTCATGGTCATCGGCATGGCGCTGTTCAAGATCGGTTTCTTCAGCGCCGAGCTGTCTGATCGCGTCTACAAGCGGTGCGTCTGGATCTCGTTTCTCGGCTTGCCGATCCTGGTGTACAGCGTGCACGAGAGTTTCGCCGCCGGCTGGGGGATAGAGCGCTTCTTCTTCGGCATGGGGTACAACTACTTCGCCAGCTTGCTCGTCAGCCTGGGGTACGGCGCCGCGATCATGCTGATCTGCAAGCATGGCCTGCTGACCAAGGTCACCTCGGCGCTCGCCAACGTCGGGCGCATGGCGCTGACCAACTACCTGTTGCACACCATCATCGCCACGACGATCTTTTACGGCCACGGCCTCGGCTACTTCGGACAGGTCAGCCGGGTCGGCCAGATCCTGATCGTGTGCGGCATCTGGGCGTTCCAGATCCCGCTCTCGGCCTTTTGGTTGAAGCGCTTCCGCTTCGGGCCGTTCGAGTGGCTGTGGCGCACGCTGGCCTACATGAAGTTGCAGCCGATGGTGCGCTAGGCGCCGGTACCCGCGCGGGGCGCACCCGGTGGGGTTTGTACAGGCCGATGCGGGCGGCGAAGATCTCCGTCGGCATGCCGCTTCCGGTGCCCTCCGGATCGGTGAAAACCGGGACCCGCATGTCCGATGCGATCTGCTGCATCCGATCGGCGATCTCGGGCGTTCGCCTCGAGATCATGAAGGTGCCGGCCGGAAGCTCCCGGGCTTCGACCGTCAGCGGCCCGGGGCTTCGAAACACCTCGACGCCCTCGGCGAGCGGCCGACCTCCGGCGTCGGGATCTCCACTGCGGGGCGGCGAAGGCGATCGAGCTTGCCACGAGGGCGGCGAGCAGCACGATGACGGGCGCGACGCGGGGGCGTCGGCGGGCGAAATGTAGCGGCGTTTCGGCAGGGCGTGGGGTCATGGGTTTTGCTTCGGGCCGGCCGCGACGGGGGCGCGTGCATGTCGACATCGTCGCCGCAGGTTACCGTATTTAGAAAGGAGCCAACTGCTCCTTGGTGGGCTCCGCTCAGCAGTACCAAGGCTCGCTGAGGTAGGGGATGGTGGGGCGCGGCCTTCCCGGGGTTACCGGCGGCAGCGCTGCGGCCGGATGATCGAGCCGCCGGTGCAGCAGCTCCCAAGTCTGCGCGAAGATCTCGCGGCGGCTGGCGCCGTCGCCGGCGTGCTCGATCACGGCTTCGATATCCCGCTGTAGCTCATCGACGCGCGGGTCGGTGTGGCGCCAGGGATAGCCGAGCAATGCGGGGTCGAATTCACCGACGAGGCTGTCGACCTCGGGTAGCTCCAGCAACCGCGAGCCGGCCGGAATCAACAGGCGGATCGCCAGCTGGATCGACGGCACGTTGTCGATCAGGTCCAACTCGACGAGCGTGTTGAGCAAGTCGGCGTAGCCATCGAGCGTGATCCACGGGGTGAAGGCGACGAAGGTTGGCTGCAGCGCCAGGTTTACGGCGCCGAATAGCCGTACGACTTCGACAAAATCGTTGCGGGTGTGGCCCTTGTCGAGGATCTCCAGAACGCGATCATCGACCGATTCGATGGCGCTGGTCACGAACGCGCATCCGGTGTCGCGCAGCAACGGCAGCAGCTCGGCGTGGGCGAGGAGGTGCTCGACCTTGATCGTCACGTCATAGGTCAGATCCGGGTGCCGCTCGTGTAACGCGCCGGCGATCTTGGCCGCGTGCTTGGGGCCGTTGAAGAAATCGGGATCGCCGAAGGTGATGTGCTCGGCGCCGGCGGCGACCTGCTGCTCGATGTCGGCGAGTACCACCTCGGGCTGCACGACGCGAAACTGACCGCCGTAGACCGGCACCACCGGGCAATGGCGGCACAGATGCTTGCAGCCACGGGTTGCCTCTGTGTACCCGACGGTGCGGCGCGAGCCATCGGCCGTGGTCAGGTGGGCGTATTCGGCCAGGGGCGGGAGATCGCCACGGTCGGGCACAACGAAGCGCTGACGGGCCAGCGAGATCTCCGGCTCCGCCTGAGCTTCGCCGCCGTCGGCGCGGACGATCCCGGCCCCGACGCCCGCCCCGACGCCGGCGTCC